>CAYVIW010000018.1:0-17484 GCA_964451815.1 uncultured Planctomycetia bacterium
GGTCTCACAATTGACCTCTACCATAACACCTATTCTGCCCCCCATGTGTATGTAGCTTTCTATGACTCCCTGACCGGCAATGCGTTCAGATTTTTTCGCCGCTTTCGCTATTCCCTTTTTGCGGAGTATCTCGACCGCTTTCTCTATGTTACCGGCGGATTCTTTCAAGGCCTCTTTGCACTCCATCATGCCGGCCGATGTCTTGTACCTCAATGTTTTTATGGCATCCATGACATTCATTTTATCTCCGTCCTTATTTAATGTCGCGTTCTCTGTTATTTATCCAGTTTTATGTCGCCTTCGAGGGGCTCATCGCTTTCGGTGCCATCGGGTTTATCGCTGCCCTGGGCCTGCTGGACCGTCTCTTCTTTAACTTCTTGAGGAGCCGGTTCTTGTTCTTCAGCCTTCTCTTGAGGCGCTTCTTCGGTCTTTTCCTGAGGCGCTTCTTCAGCTTTTTCCTCTTCCTTTACCTCTACCTCCACTGCCGTAGCGGCTTCCTCTTTCTTCTGAGCGGAAGAGAAGTCCTTGACCGGTTTACCTGAATTGAACTGGGCCGCGCCTTCAGCCGCCGCGTCAGCCAGCTTGGATACCACGTAGCTTATAGACCTTATGGCGTCATCGTTACCCGGTATGGGAATATCTACCATGTTCGGGTCGCAATTCGTGTCTATAAGAGCTATTACCGGTATGTGTATCTTTCTGGCTTCCTTTATGGCGATATCCTCGACCTCCGCGTCCACTATAATTACGCAGTCCGGCAGTTTGACCATATCTCTTATGCCCCCAAGGTTCTTCAATAGTTTGTGCTCTTCTCTGTCTATACGGGCCCGCTCCTTCTTGGCGTAAGAGCCGTAAAGATCGCTGGTCTTGAGCTCCTGTATATGGTTGAGCCTTTCGACGCTCTTTCTTATGGTCGTGAAGTTGGTAAGACATCCTCCCAGCCATCTTTCATCCACAAAGAACATCCCGCACCGCTCGGCTTCCGCCCTTATGATCTTTTTTGCCTGTTTCTTGGTGCCCGCGAAAAGCACTTTCTTGCCCTGCGAGGTTATATCGCGGACAAAATCCATTGCCTGAATAAGAGCTTCCTCTGTCTTGGTGAGGTCGATTATGTATATGCCGTTCTTCGCGCCGAAGATGTATTTTTCCATCTTCGGGTTCCACTTGTTGGTCTGGTGTCCGAAATGGACGCCATTCTCTAATAGATCTTTTATCATCTGGGTAGCTATTGTCACTTTCTCCTCCTTTTACGGCTTATCCCGGGCACTGTGCGCAATTTATACCCCCTCCTCCGGAGGCATTGCGCGCCTCAAGACGCCTGTTTAATGGCGATAACGTAAAACGCTTGAACGAATATTATATATAAATGAGATATAATTGCAAGAGGTTTTTCGCTGCCTTATGCCCTCTCGGAAGCGAACTGCATTTCGTAAAGTTTTTTGTATAAAGGGTTTCTGGAAAGAAGAACGTCATGTGTCCCGGAATCGACAATTCGCCCCTCATCTATGACCACTATTTTGTCGGCATGCTTTATGGTGCTTAACCTGTGGGCTATGACTATTACCGTCCTGCCCTTCATCAGGTTATTTATCGCGTCCTGGACCAGCTTTTCGCTTTCGGTGTCGAGCTGAGAGGTCGCCTCATCAAATATCAGAATGGGCGGATTCTTGTATATGGCCCTGGCTATGGCTATTCTCTGCCGCTGTCCTCCTGATATCCTCAGGCCCTTTTCCCCTATTACCGTATCATACCCCTGGGGAAAATCCTTTATGAACATGTGAGCGTTAGCCGCCTGGGACACAGAAACCAGCTGCTCTTCATCTATATCTATATGTCCGTAACTTATGTTGGCTTTTACCGTATCGTTGAAAAGAAGCGTTTCCTGGGTCACAAGGCCGATCTTTTCCATCAGCGGCCTTATCTTCATGTCCCTGAGATCGATACCGTCTATCAGCACCGTGCCTTCCGAGGGATCGTAAAACCTGGGGATAAGATTGACCAGTGTGCTCTTGCCCCCGCCCGAGGGGCCCACAAGCGCCACTATCTCTCCCTTTTTCACCGTCAGGTCTATGTTCTTAAGAACGTTCTCCTTGTCCGGGTCGTACCTGAACGATACGTTGTCGAACTTTATTTCGCCGGTGAATTCTTCCAGCGGCACCGCGCCGGGTTTTTCCTGTATTGTTACGGGCGTGTCATAAAGCTGGAAGATCCTTTCGGCCGCGGCAAGAGCCTGCTGGTTTATGCCATAGACATTGCTGAGCTTTTTGAAAGGCTTCATCAGAGAAAAGATCGCCGCGAGGAAAGCCGCGAAAACACCGAAAGAAAGATCTCCCGATATCATGCTCTGTCCGGCTATCCAGAGAATAATGCCCACGCATATGACCATCATACATTCGGTAAGGGGGCTTACTATCTTCATCTTCTTGATCGAGTTGAGGGTCAGCTTGTAGAACTTCTGGTTCTTTTCCTTGAATGTCTTACACTCATAATCTTCCATGCCGAAAGATTTAACAAGTTTTATAGCCGATATCGTCTCAAGCAGCATATTGCTGATATCCCCCACCTGTTCCTGTGACGATCTGCTTATCTTCCTGAGCCGTTTGCCTATCCTTACCACCGGGACCACTATAAAAGGGAACACTACGAGGCTCACCAGAATAAAGTTCCACGGCACGCCGCCGTATATCTTGAGTCCAACCAGCACCGCTACATAGAAAAAGATCTCTATCGGCTGAGAAAATGTGTCGGCCACGCCGCTTCCTATGGAATCGCGGATGACGGCCGCGTCATGGGTTATTCTCGACATGAGCTTTCCGGTGGGATTGTGATTGAAAAAATCCATCGAAAGGTTCTGTATCTTTCTGTAGATGTCGTTCTTGACGTCCCTTATTACCCTTTCGCTGACGTCACCCATCAGGTACGCCTTCAAGAACTCGAAGATCCCCTTGAGCAGGAATATTATAATGACCATTATAGTCATTATATTTAAAAGCTGTATCCTGGGAAGCGCGTTAGCCTTGTCGATAAGGCTCCGGAGAACATCCGGCAATACCACTCCGGCGGGCACCATTATATCCTTGCCCGTTATAACCTTATCCACAAGCGGTATTATAAGGGCTATCGGCGAGGCGCCGAAGGCCGAAGACAATATCATGCACAGAACGGCCGCGGAAAAAACCCCCCAGTGAGGCAGTAAAAGTTTTATGAACCTTCCATAAGTTTTCATAGGCTGACCTGACTATTATAAGCACCTGTTAAAGAGAATAGATTGTAGCATACCACAAGGGGCATTGTCGAGCCTTTCGGCGGCAGGGTCATCTCCCATGACGGGAGATATTACGGTTGCCTGAGGTTTCTAATAGTGCTATAATCTCGAGAAGCCGATAAAAAACCCGAGAGAGATGACTTCCATGAGCAAACTGAGATTCGCCGTTATAGGCACGGGCCACCTGGGCTCCTTTCATGCCAGAGTATATTCACTCATAAAGGACAAGGCCAGTATAGACTTTGTCGGGGTGTGCGATATAAACGAAAAAGTCGCACGCGAAGCGGCCCGCAAATACAATACCCACCACTTTACGGACTATCACGACCTGATAGATAAAGTGGACGCGGTAAGCATCGTAGTGCCCACTGTTCTTCATCACAAAATAGCCAGAGATTTTCTTAAAGCCGGTAAACACGTCCTTATTGAAAAACCTATGGCGAAAACCATCGAAGAGGCGGACGAGTTAATAGCCCTCGCGAAGCAGAAAGGCGTCATAATCCAGGTGGGCCATATAGAAAGGTTCAACGCGGCGGTGCGGTCCATAGAACCTCTTCTTGAAAAACCAAAGTTCATAGAGTGCCAGCGGCTGGGATCCATAACAAAGAAAAAGCGCATCAAAGACGTAGGAGTGGTCCTGGACCTTATGATACACGATATAGACATAATACTGGGGCTGGTAAAGTCACGGGTAAAGAACATAGAGGCCGTGGGCATAAGCACCGTCTCAGATCACGAGGACCTCGCCAACGTGCGCTTGACGTTCCAGAACAACGTGATAGCCGACATTACGGCAAGCCGCGTAACAAAAGAGGAGACCCGCAAGATAAGGATATTCCAGGAAAGTTCTTACATACTTCTTGACTATATGCACCAGGAAGCGTTCCTCTTCAATAAATCCGGGAAAAAACTCTCCAAGCAAAAGATAAGGATCCGCAAAAAAGACGCCTTGAAAGTGGAACTCAAATCTTTCATCGACTGCGTAAGGAACAAGAAAAAACCGGTGGTCTCCGGACAGGAAGGAAGACAGGCCCTCCTCGTAGCCCTCAATATACTGGAAAAGATCAACAGCAACAACGCGTCACTTCTATAATATCTCACGGAGAAGATGAAAAAGAATATTCTTATTATCGCGGGTGAACCTTCCGGAGACATCCGGGGAGCCGAACTTGTTCGAGAGCTCAAAACGCTCATGCCGGACACTTGTTTCTGGGGTATAGGCGGTGATGAGATGGCCCGTGAGAAAGTCGAGCTCACAGAGCACATCCGTAATCTCTCCATGGTCGGTGCGGCCGAGATAATATCTAAACTCCCCACCATACACCGCCAGTATAAAGATATTACCCGTAATGTAATGTCCAGAAAACCCGACCTGGCCATACTCATAGACTATCCCGGGTTCAACCTTAAAGTGGCGGGATATCTCCGCCGCAAGAGCATACCCGTGATCTACTACATAATCCCTCAAGTATGGGCATGGGGGGCGTGGAGGATAAAAAAAATAAAAAAATACGTCTCCAAGGCCCTCGTCCTCTTCCCTTTCGAGGAAAAACTTTTAAGAGATCAGGGCATGGACTGTGACTTCGTGGGACACCCTATAACGGATAGTTTTGGCAGACCGCCGTCGCGGGAGAAAAAAGAAAGAACAACAATAGCCCTCCTGCCGGGGTCAAGACGCCACGAGATAAACTTTATGCTGCCCGTTATGCTGGAAAGCGCGGAAATAATAAAAAAGGAGCTGGGCGAGGTCGATTTTCTGCTGGCTGAAAGCGGAAATATAGAAAAGGAGCTGTATGACAGTTACCTCGACCGCCATGGCGAAGTTGCCGTAACACGCCTCAGGAACGACACCTCGCGCGTCCTCGCTGAATGCGACATCGCTATGATAACTTCCGGAACGGCCACTCTTGAAGCGGCTATGATGGAAAAGCCCATGGTCATAGTCTATAAGGCGTCCGGCATAACTTATATGTTCTATCTGCTGCTCTCCCGGGTGCCCTTCCTGGGCCTGGCTAACATAATAGCCGGGAAAGAAATAGTTCCCGAACTCCTGCAGAAAGAAATGAAAGCGGATAATCTCGCGTCAAAAGTGATCGAGATAGCGCAAGATCCCGCTAAAACGCGGGAAATAACTGAAGAGCTCAGAAAAGTGCGGTTGGCTCTGGGGGGAAAAGGCGCCGCGAGAAGAGCGGCTGAGGCCGTCAAGCGCTTCTGT
The DNA here is from genome assembly GCA_964451815.1 of uncultured Planctomycetia bacterium. Classification (GTDB taxonomy): domain Bacteria; phylum Omnitrophota; class Gorgyraeia; order Tantalellales; family Tantalellaceae; genus CAYVIW01. The sequence continues at coordinate 5,481 of CAYVIW010000018.1, forward strand.
GACCGAACTATAAAACCTCTATGACTATGCCGGCGAGGTCGGCTTCCTGTTTGACCTTGTCCATATCCACCACGAACATCCTGCCGCTTTCTATGGCAAGAGCGCTGAAACGGTTGTCGGCAAGTTTTTTAACTGTATCGGGGCCTACTACGGGAACATCCCACCTCATATCCTGATCGGGGCGGGCGGTCTTTATCATAACGCATCCATCCCCGACGAGCGAGGCGGCTCTTTCAAGCGCGGCATCGGTACCCTCCATGGCCTCGACGGCCACAATGCCCCTGTTCTTTATTATGACCGTCTGGCCTATGTCCATTTCAGCCAGTTTCCTGGCGATACCGTACCCGAATTCTATATCGCCCTTTACGCGGGCATCGGGCGCGGAACAGGTCAGCGTTCCTTTTTCCGGAAGAAGATGCGGGAGATATTCAAGAGCGTCCACCACATTAACACCTATACGTCTTAACCTCTTGGTTATCTCCTGGAGGATAGAATAATCCTTTCTATCGGAAAGTTTCTTAAGGTCCCTGGAGTATCTTTTATCTATGCCGCCCTTATCATACATCGCGCTTTTCTCGAACTTGCCGAGCAGGACAAGCCTGCGCACTCTTTCCTTTATAAGGAGAAAAAAGAACCTTTTGTACTGCGTGAGCTCCATTCGGTAAACTTTGTCGGCTATTTCCTCGAGCCGTGGATCGGCCAGGTCCTTAAGCGCGAACACGATGACCCGCTCGCCTTTATCCCTCGCCGAACGAGCGAAATCGACCGGCAGGCTCCCCTTTCCCGCGACCAGACCTATTCTTCGCATATCATCCTTCGGCGGGTTTGTTCTTGTCGGCGACAGTGAACATCAGGTCCGCCTCGCTCACTACGCTGCCTTCTACCGTCGCCTCGCCGTGGCACTGGATTATGCTCTTCCTGGCGACCTTTGTTATGGAAACCTTGAATATGATCTGGTCCCCCGGCACGACCGGTTTTCTGAACTTGGCGTTGTTTATGGTCATGAAGAACGCTATCTTGTCTTCGGACTTGTCGCTCAAAAGCGCCAGTATGCCCCCTGTCTGGGCCATGGCCTCTATCTGCAGGACCCCCGGCATTATGGGCTCACCCGGAAAATGCCCCTGAAAGAACGGCTCGTTCATGGTAACGTTCTTGAGGGTCTTTATCCATTCCCCCTCCTTGTAATCGAGAACCCTGTCCACCAGGAGAAAAGGATACCTGTGCGGTATGCGGTCCATTATATCCTTTACATTAAATGTTCTCGTTCCCATCGCCATCACCTTTCCCTTATCTTTTCGGTTACTTTGTGCTCAGCGTCTTTCGACATACTCCTCATATATTTTTTTTACCAGCATCGAATTGAGTCTGTGCCCGGACCGCTCAGCCTTGATCCTTCCCAGAACAGGCCTGCCGAGCATGTACAGATCTCCAACAATGTCCAGCACTTTGTGCCTTACCGGTTCGTCCGGCAGACGGAACTGTGTGCCTAACGGACCCCTTTTGCCGAGTACCAGGGTGTTCTTGAGCGTCGCGCCCCTGCCCATGCCCGAAAGAAAAAGAAGAAGGGCCTCTTTCTTCATGCAGAATGTCCGGGCGGGAGCTATTTCCCGCTCAAAAGAATCACCGTCAAGGTCTATCTCGAACTTACCCTTTTTTACGCAGCACTCCCCGTAATCTATGAAATACGACACGCTTAACTTCTCAGCGGGCATAATAGAGATGGAACTTTCTTTCTCTCTTATCTCTATCGGCCTTAAGATCTTTATATATTCCCGGGCCATCCTCTGTTCCACCGAGCCGGCGTCTTTAAGCGGCCGCAGGAATCCTAAAGCGCTTCCATCCACGGCAGGCAGCTCTTCTCCTTCTATTTCCGCCTCCATATTGTCTACGCCCAGCGCCCACAAGGCGGCCATAAAATGCTCTACGGTCTGCACCTGAACCTTGCCTGTGCCGATAGTGCTTCTCCTTGAGAGAGCTCCGGAAAAGATGGCGTCGCTTAACCTCACCCTGGGCGCGCCTTCGAGATCCATACGCCTGAAACTTATGCCCTCTCCGGCTTCAGCGGGCCGGCATACCAGCCGTGACTTGCGACCGGTCTGCAAAGCTTTCCCCGAAAATACGACCTTCTCTCTTATGGTCTTCTGCCGCGGGCCCATGTTCTATCCTCTAAAACGTTTGTAGGCCGAGGTCTCCCCCAGCCTACAAATATTGATGCTTAACCATCTGAAACGTTACTGTGTCTTGTTAAGCTGGTTTATGACTTCCTGCGTCAGGTCGTGTTTTTCGTCGGCGTACATTATGTTCCGCGAATCCAGGATATACTCATACCCGGCTTTTTTGCCTATAACCTCGACCACTTTCTGTATGTCGGCCACGACATCCTGGAACATTTCGTTCCTTTTGTTGAGTATATTCTCGCGCGTCTCGTGGTCGAACTGTTGCAGTTCCCTCAGCATATTGTCGCTCTCGGCCTGTTTTCTTTCTTTCGCGTCACCTTGTAAAAGCTCCGATTCATCTCTGAGCCTTGTGATCTCCCTTACCATAGTGTTCCGTTTTTCCTGGGTGGCCTCAGCCAATTCGTTGATCTCTTTCTCGAGCTCGCTGGTCTTATTGTATTCATAAAAAGCCTTCCTCAGATCCACATATCCCATTTTACCTGTCTCAGAATACGAGACCGGGGCCGCCGCAGCCAGGATCATTAATGCCGCTATTGCCACAACTGATATTTTTTTTGTTTTTGATATCGTCATTTGTTCCCCCTTTAGAAACCGTGCGTTACACTGAAATAGAACTGTCCTTCTTTCTTGTCGTCATAATTGTCGCTTAGAGGATAGCCCCAGTCAAGCCTCACGGGCCCTATGGGTGTTCTCACTCTTACCCCCACTCCCGCGCCGGACTTGAACCCGAGGTCATCCTTGCTGCCGGTAAGGTTCTTGAGCGACGCTTCTTCCCATACGTTACCTATATCAAAAAATACGGCCCCTTTTATTATTTTCTTGAATATGGGAAAAGATACTTCAGCCGTACCCAGAAGCATGGCCTCGCCGCCAAGCGCGGTATTGGTGCCTTTATCTCTCGGGCCTACGCCTCTCTCTTTATACCCGCGTATGGTCCTCGCTCCCCCGGCGAAAAATCTTTCATATATGGGCACTTCATCTGATTTGCCGTAATTCTGCACTATTCCGCTTGACCCTTTCAGTTCCAAAACCACGTCCTCTATTATGCTGTGGTAAAAATTCATATAGCCGTAGAACTTGTAAAAATCCTTATCCCCGCCGAGAAAACCCCCGGCTCCCTCAAGCGAAGTACCGGTAACAAAACCCTTTGATGGAGAGAACTTGTTGTCTCTTGTATCGTACTGCACGTTCCATGTGAGCCTGCTGATAAGGTTAGTGCCTACCTCCCTGCGAAGAGCATCAGTAGCCTCGTCGGCTATGTCGGATATCTTGACCTCCTCGAGGTTGTACACGAGTCCGGTATTGATCTCATCGGTGATCTCCTTGCCGAGACGAAGGGACCCGCCGGTACGTATCTCGTCATACCCGTAGCCGGTGTCGCTTGAACGGTCCCAATGATTTCTGTAAACGTCAAAACCGAAAAGATAGGGAAAATCGAATATCCACGGATCGGTCCAGCTCAAAAGGTAGGTGGTCCTGTTGCTTCCAAGCTCGGCCCTTATGGTTAGATCCTGGCCGGAACCCGTAAAATACGGGAAGTTCAAAAGATCGAAATTCTTCTGACGCAGTTGTACAAATCCTATAAAAGCGTCCACCGAACTGTATCCGCCGCCCAGGGAGAATTCCCCGGTCTTGGTCTCTTTGACTGTAACGTTGAGGTCCTTTACCTCCGGCTGATCGGTGGGTACGGTATCAAAATAGACGTCCTCAAAATACCCGAGGTTATATATCCTTTCCTTGCTTTTCTTGAGCTTCTCGCCGTCATATCTCTCTCCGGGATATAGCCTCAGCTCACGCCTTATCACTTTGTCCTTGGTTCTGGTATTGCCCAGGATATTTACCATACCAACATTTACGACTTCGCCGCCCATTATATTATAAGAAAGGTCCATGCGGTCGGTAACAGCGTTATATTTCTGCTGAAGGTCTATGTCGGCGTTCATGTAGCCCTGGTCATAATAAAGAGTGCGTATACTCTCTACGTCTTCTCTTATCCTTCCGAAATCGAACGGGTCTCCCGGTTTTACGCTGGTCCTCTCCCGGAGCTCCATTTCCGGAAAGACAAGCTCTCCGTCTATGGTAATATCGCCCACAAGGTATTCTTTGCCTTCGTCGATGACTATGGTCATGTACATCTCGCTGCCGTCTGGGGAATAGTCTATTTTGCTTGTAACAGTGGCGTCGAGAAATCCCCTGCTGCGATAATAGTTGCGTATCCTTGTAATGTCCGACTGGAACTTATCCTCGTCAAAAGCACCCTTGCGGATCCACCACCAAGCCGTCTTGGTGGACATGAACTTGTTGAGTTCCGAAGCCGGCACATTCTCATTGCCCTCAAAAGTGATGGTCTTTATCTTCCGGGTCATTCCTTCGTTTATGTTAAAAACAAGCACCGCTTTTCCGGTATTCTGGTCGGTCTCTATCTTATAGTCGACCTCCACCGCGCTGTAACCCTGCTCAACATAAAAATTGCGTATCTCCCGGGCGTCCTGGGACACCGCGTTGAAATCAAGTATATCGCCCTGCTTGACCTTTATCTTTTTAGCAAGGCGGGGACTTTTTATGCGGGAGTTACCTCTGAACTCGACTTCGTCAATTACGGGTTTTTCGACCACCGTAAAGATGACCACGACCCCCTGGGGGTGATCCTCGGTCACGACGAACACATCCGCGAAATACCCCGTGGCGTAAAGGCGTCTTATTTCCCTGTTAAGCGCCATATCCTGGAACTCGTCGCCGGGCTGTATCTGGAGCCTGTTCATTATGGTGGCCGTGCTTATCGCCCGGTTGCCCTTTATCTGTATATCATGTATCTGTCTGGACTCGATATCCTGGGCCGATACCGGTCCCCAGCATGAAAAGCAGACAAAAGCGGCAATTAGAGTTGAAATCCAGATATTTTTCTTCATCAGAACCCTTCTTCCTCTTCGGATCTAGCGAGATTGCTGAACCGCATATATTCCGGTAAAAAGGCCAATTTTACAGTACCGACCGGACCATGCCTCTGTTTGGCTATTATGACCTCGGCTACGCCTTTATTCTCTTCAGTGGGGGAGTAATACTCCTCCCGGAGTATCAGCATTACCACATCGGCGTCCTGTTCTATCGCCCCGGATTCCCTGAGGTCCGAAAGCATCGGCCTGTGGTCGGCCCTCTGCTCAACAGCCCTCGAAAGCTGGCTTATAGCTATTATGGGTATATGAAGTTCCCTCGCCAGGGCTTTCATTGATCGTGATATCTCGGATATTTCCTGTTGGCGGTTCTCTATGCGGGCCGCTCCTCTCATAAGCTGAAGATAGTCGACCACCATGAGCTTTATGTCGTATCTGGCTTTGAGCCTTCTGGCCTTGGCCCTTAGCTCCAGCGCGGAGATGCCGGGCGTATCGTCTATGAAGATGGACGATTCCGAAAGTTTGCCGGCCGCCGAAACAAGCTTGGGCCAGTCTGTCTGTGAAAAGAACCCGGTCCTCACTTTATGCGCGTTCACCCCTGCTATAGAGCAAAGCATTCTCTGGGCGAGCTGGTCTCGGGACATCTCAAGACTGAAATAAGCGCAGGGGACTTTTTCCACTATCGCGGCATATTCCATTATTGAAGTGGCCAGAGCGCTTTTACCCATAGAAGGCCTTCCAGCCAGAACTATCAGGTCTGACTCCTGCAAACCCGCGGTCTTGACGTCCAGGTCATGCAGCCCTGTGGCTATTCCGGTTATGTTGTCTTTTCTCTGGTAGAGCCTGTCTATTGTTTCTATGCTTTCTTTTATGACATCTTTCATCTCCGCGACACGCGCTTCGCGTTTGTGGTCGGAGGTGATATCGAATATGAGTTTTTCGGCCCTGTCCAGAAGTTCCTCAACCTCTGTTTCGGGTTCATAACTTTCTGTGGCTATTGTGGTGGCGGTGTTGATAAGTGTCCTCAATAAATACTTTTCCTTGACTATTTTGGCGTAATGTTCGACGTTGGCCGCGGTGGGAATACTGTTGGCCAGCTCGGTTATATAGGACGGTCCGCCCGACGCTTCCAGGGCGCCTCTCTTTTTCAGGTCCTCGATCAGAGTGACTATATCAACAGCTTTATTGTTATCGTAAAGTCTCAGGATGGACTGATATATCTTGCGGTTGCTTTCGGTGTAGAATGATTCTTCATCAAGCTGCTCTATACACCTCGCGATGGCTTCCTTGTCAAGAAGCATGGATCCCAGTACCGCTGTTTCGGCTTCCAGGTTCTGGGGAGGCATCTTTTCTATGAGCGTCTTAGGATTCATTCTTTACAACCTGGGAGGAACTCTATTTTTTAACGACCCATATCCTGGCTTCCGCCTTGACCTCGGGATGCAGGCGTATTTCCACGTTGTATACCCCTATCGCCCTTATGGGTTCTTCCAAGACTATCTTTTTCCTGTCAATCTCTATTCCCTCGGAAGCTAGGACATCGGCTATCATCTCTGATGTGACCGATCCAAAAAGCTTGTCTTCCTCTCCCGCCTCCATGGGGATAGTGCATGAAGTGTCCGCTATTTTGGCGGATAATGTCTCCAGCTCTTCCTTTATCTGTTTGTCCTTGCGGGCCTGGGCCTGTTTTTTCTGTTCGAGAACGCGCGAAGCCCCGGGAGTGGACTCTATGGCCAGTTTTTGGGGAAACAGGAAATTCCTGGCGTAGCCGTCTTTTACAGTAAGCTGATCCCCGAGTTTACCGAGTTTATCCACGTCCTTTATGAGGATAACCTTCATTACGGCCTCCTCCTTCTTTTACGTTGCAGCCCCTCGGTTATGCGCACAAAAGGCAATAAGGCGGCCAGTCGCGCTTTTTTGACGGCTCTGGCGACCATCCTCTGATGTTTGGCGCAATTGCCGGAGAGCCTTGAGGATATTATCTTGCCCCTGTCGGATATGAAGTGGCTCAGATAATCCGCGTCTTTGAAGTCGATGGACTCCACTTTGTTCTTGCAGAGTCTGCAGGGTTTTTTCCTGAGCACTCTGCGCGGTTTTTTTTCTACTTTCTTTTTTGCCATTTTAAATGTTCACCTGTCCTTGTGCTATTAGAAAGGGGGTTCTTCTTCCCCCGCGCTATGCTGATCCAGATCTATTGATTCCACTTCGGATACGTTCTGGTCGGGCCTGTAGCCTTGCGCTCCAGAAGTCTGGGGCTGGGTTTTATCTCCGCGCGATCCAAGGAACTGGACGCTGGTGGCCACAACATCCATGGCGCTTCTTTTCTGCCCCTCCGGAGTTTCCCACGTACGCGTTTTGAGCCTTCCTTCAACCAGTACCGGCCTTCCTTTGGTGAGATATTCCCCGCAGACCTCGGCCATCTTCCCCCACACCGCTACTCGGATAAAAGAAACTTCTTCTTTCTTTTCACCGGTAGCGTCCTTGTATGAACGGTTAACCGCCACCGTAAAATTAGCGAACGCTGTCCCGCTGGGGACATAACGCAACTCCGGGTCCCTCGTGAGGTTCCCCATAAGAAAGACCTTATTCATGCTGGCTGCCATAGTCGTCTCCTTCTATAAGGCTTTAGATCGCGTTGTAAGATCTAAGGCTGTTCACGCCTCTGCCGATGATCGACACCCGCCGGATCTGAAATGCCGTCGAGATCATTCGCTTCTATCGATCAGTGTTCTCAGGATATCCGTATTTATCCGGAACTGTCTCATCATCTTTGGTACCGCCGCCGGATCGGCCATGAATATGACCTCATAATAAACGGCATCCTTGTGCTTTTTGATAGGATAGGCAAGGGTTTTCCTGCCCATAACGGTATCGCTGACAATATCACCGGAATTCTCGCCGATCACAGAGCTTATGCTGCTCTTGACCTCGTCGAAGGCATCCTGTTTTTCGGGAGCGACGATAAATAACCCTGAATATTTCTTTGTGCTTTCCATATCTTCCTCAAAATTATTGTTAGATAATAACACACATTAATATTATGCGCAAGACAATTAACCCCCCTCCAGAACACTCCGGAAGGCTCTTTTCGGCGAGCTATTCAGGTGCTTCAGCAGCCTTTTCGTTGTAACGGGCCATCGCCGATGTTATACCATGGGTAAGCCACATTTCAGCGCATGAAGCGGCTTTTTGAATACCCTCATTGAAAAAAGGCCGGTCTTTTCTCGCTAAAGGCGCGAGAACATATCCTGACATGTCCTCTATCCGGGTGCCGGGCCCGACACCCACCCGGAGCCGGGCGAAATCGCTCCCCATATGGGTTATTATAGACTTAAGACCGTTGTGGCCTCCCGCCGAACCCCGGGCTCTCAACCGTACATCTCCTAGAGGAAGGTTTATGTCGTCGCTTATGACCAGTAGACCTTCTTTCTCCTCAAGACGTGAGGAGCATATCGACTTTACCGCCTCCCCGGAGAGATTCATATAGGTGAGCGGCTCAAAAAGCAAAATCTCATGGCCGCAAGCCTTTCCCGCGCCGTACCGGCCGCCGAAGGCCTTTTTTCTCAAAGAGATACCGTTCCTTTCGGCCAGCTCCTTCACCACCAGGAACCCGGCGTTATGCCTGGTGTTCCTGTACCTTATGCCCGGATTACCAAGCCCGACGATTATTCTCATTCTTCTTCAGTTTTTTCTTCGCCGGTTTCTTCCTCTTCGCCTTCTTCTTCGGCCTTACCCTTCTTTATCAGTTCCGGTTCAACCGCGCCTTCCTCACCTTCGGCTTCTTCCTCTTCTTCCTCGGCCTGCGGAGGATGCACCGAGACCACGACCTGTTCGGGATCTTCCAGGGGATCAACATTATCGGGAAGCTCCAGGTCCTTCACATGTATGGCGTCGCCTATCTCCAGGCTCTCCACGTTAACATTGATATGCTCCGGGATGTCGGTAGGAAGACATTCCACTTCCATCTCCCACAATATCTGGGACAGGATCCCCTCGTTCTCGAGAACCCCGACGGCCTCGCCTTTTACCTCTATCGGAACTTTGACCGTGAGCTTATCCTTGAGGGATATCTCATGAAAATCAACGTGTATCAGCTTGTCGTTGAGCGGGTCTACCTGGGTCTCCTTCACTATAACCGTCTTCTCTTCTTCTTTTTTGCCGGCCGCTATCCGCATGTTTATGATAACGTTGCTCCCCGCGTCGGTATGGAGCGCGTGCCAAAGTTCCTTTCTGTCCACCTTTAAGCTGATCGCGCCCTCGCCGTCCTTATACACCACAGCGGGGATCATCCCCTCTTTTCTGATGTGCCTGCACGCGCTTTTGCCGTGATCCTCTCTTGCTGACGCGCTTAATGTTATCTTGTCCATTTATCTCACCTTTCTCCTTTTTTGCCCGGGCCTTGAGACCGGGGTATATGTGAATTGCCTGAGTGTTCTATTCGAACAATTCGCTTATCGACCGCTCGTTGTGTATCCTCTTTATGGCCTCGCCCAGAAGCGTCGCCACCGAGAGCTGTTTTATCTTGGGCGTTTTTTTGTCTTCCGAAAGGGGGATAGTGTCGGAGACCACCAGCTCTTTTATCTCGGATGCGGCAAGCCTCTCAAGAGCCGGAGGGCAGAGCACCGGATGCGTTATGGCCGCATATATGTCTATGGCTCCTCTTTTACGAAGCGCGGAGGCGGCTTCCGACAGGCTTCCCGCTGTAGCAACTATATCGTCCACGAGAATTACGTTCTTGCCCTCCACTTCTCCCATTATGTGCATGACCTCGGCACTGACATCATCGATACGCCTCTTGTCCACTATGGCCAGACCCGCGCCCATCCTTTTGGCGTAGGCTCTGGCCATCTTGATACCCCCGACGTCGGGAGAAACAACAACAATATCCTTTAGACCCTTACCCTTGAAATATTCCGTGAAGATCCTTACAGCATACAGATGATCCAACGGTATGTCGAAAAAACCCTGGAGCTGACCGGCGTGAAGATCTATTGTTATTACCCGGTTGGCCCCGGCCCTGGTCAGCAGGTTAGATACCAGCTTGGCTGTTATGGGCACCCGGGGCTGGTCCTTACGGTCTTGCCTCGCGTAGCCGTAATACGGCAGCACCGCGGTTATTCTCTTAGCCGAAGCCCTTTTCGCGGCGTCCAGCATTATGAGCAGCTCCATAAGGTTCTCGTTGGCCGGAGAACAGGTGGGCTGCACAATAAAAACATCTTTTCCCCTTACGTTCTGGGATATCTTTACTTTTGTCTCCTTGTCCTTGAACCTGGAAACCTCACATTCGCCCATTGCCGTTCCCAGGCCCCGGCAGATATCTTCAGTAAGACGCCTGTTGGCGTTGCCTGAGAATATGGTCAGATGGTCCATTTTTACTTTTCCTTTTTGTTGACGAGCGGCCTGGCGGGAACTCCCGCTACGGTCTCTCCGATCTTTACGTTCCTGTTCCTGGTAACCACGCTTCCGGCTCCCACAACGGAATTCCTGCCGATCTTTACCGGAGCTATCAGAATAGCCCCCACGCCTATGAACGCCCCGGACTCTATTACAGTACGGTGCTTGCTCTTGCCGTCATAATTGGCCGTTATCGTGCCCGCTCCTATGTTCACGTTCTTACCCACTACCGTATCGCCCAGGTACGTATGGTGTTTTATCCTGGAGCCGCTTGCCACCTGTGTGCGGCACAGTTCCACAAAGTTCCCGATCTCGACGCTGTCGTCGAGCTTTGTACCGGGACGAAGCCTGGCGAAAGGCCCTATTTTGCATCCTTTGCCCACAGTTACACCTTCTTCTATGACCGTATCAGGATATATCACAGTATCCCTGCCTATCACGGCGGATCCGTCTATATAGGCGGAATCGGGGTCTACTATGGTCACGCCCTCGTCCATTAATTCCAGCACTTTACGGCCGTATGATATACTGTTGACCATGGCCAGCTCTCTCCTTGAGTTTACCCCTATGTGTTCGTCTTCCCCGCATGTGACCGAGACTATCTTTTTCCCGTTCTTTTTGAGAATGTCCACTATGTCAGTGAGGTAAAATTCTTTTTTCTTGTCGTTAAGTTCTATGTGCCTTATGAATTTACTGAGCTCGCTCTTTTTAAAACAATAGGTTCCCACATTTATCTCGTTTATCTTTTTTTCTTCCGGGGAAAGGTCTTTTTCCTCCACTATGCTGGTTATCTCGCCTTTGCGGTTGCGCATTATCCTGCCGTATGAAGTGGGGTCTCCCACCCGGGAAGTCAGAAGCACGCATGAAACACCCTTTTTCATATGGGCCGCTTTAAGCTTCTTGTAGCTCTCGGCCGTTATCAGGGGCGTATCACCGCATGTAACAAGAACTCTTCCCTCGTTTTTGCCCATAAAATCTACAGCGTGCGCAAGAGCGTCACCGCTGCCCAGCAGCTCGGGCTGCCGCACGAACCTTATCTTGTCCTTGAAAAGGCTCTCCACAAGCTCGGCCCTGTACCCTATAACGGCTATTATGTCCTCTACTCCGGCTCCTCTGAGACTGGATATGGTCTTGCCCAGCATGGTCTGGGAACCCACGGAATGAAGGACCTTGGGAATGTCCGTTTTCATCCTTGTGCCCATGCCCGCGGCTAATATTACCGCTGTTATGTTCTTCATATGCTCTTCTAACCTCAAGTTCTCCGGGGTGCTTATAGCCGCGTTATATCCTGGCCCCGTAAATACTCCCGCTGGTCGCATTCTCAGGACCAGTTTTCGCGTTCGCGTTTTTCCTGGCCCCGTAAATACTCCCGCTGGTCGCATTTACGGGATCAAATTTTGCGTTCGCAAAATTTGGCTGGCGGGCAAGGATTCGAACCTTGACAAGCAGCTCCAAAAGCTGCGGTGCTACCATTACACTACCCGCCTTCGACCAGGCATTCACGGCGCTGGTCAACGACCTCGACCGCCGAGGCCTGCTCGA
>CAYVIW010000019.1:0-3023 GCA_964451815.1 uncultured Planctomycetia bacterium
ATGATAATATCATGAAAAGATCAGACGTTATAATCGCCGGCGCCGGGCCCGCCGGTATGATGGCGGCTATCGCGGCGGCGGGCCTTACGGACAGCGTAATACTTGTGGAGAAGAATACCTCCCCGGGCAAAAAGCTTCTTTTGACGGGTAACGGACGATGCAATTTCACTAACTCCCGCGGTGAAGATACCTTTTTTTCCATGTATGGCAGGAACGGCCGTTTTCTGAAAGACGCTTTTAAGAACATGTCTCCCATGGACCTCACCGGGTTCTTCGAGTCCCGGGGCCTTAAATGCGAGGCCGATGAAGAAGGCCGGGTCTTTCCCTCGGACAATAAGGCTTCAAGTGTTCTCGCTCTTCTGGAGAGCGAACTCGCTTCGCGCGGGGTCGATATCATTAAAGGTTCGCCTCTTATGGAAATATCCTCTGGATCCGGCCGCGTCTCGGGCGTAAAACTGGGCAACGGCCGGATGCTCGCGTGCCGGGCGCTGGTTATAGCCACCGGGGGCGTCTCTTATCCTTCAACGGGGTCCACGGGAGAGGGCCTTAAAATAGCCCGCTCGCTGGGACACACAGTTACCCCCCTCAGGCCCGGCCTTGTGCCTTTAAAGACCGGCGGAGCCCAAATTCGCGCGCTGACTGGTCTTTCCCTCAGCGGGGTCGCCATTAAAGTTCTCTCAAAACCTCGAAAGTTGCTTTACAAAAAAGGAGACCTTATCTTCACTCATGACGGCCTTTCCGGACCGCTCATACTTTCAGCGAGCGGAGATATTTCAGACCTCATAGAAAAAAACGAACCGGTCCGCGTAGCGATAGACCTCTTCCCTGATATACCGGAAAAAGAAGTTGTTCCGATGCTTTCCCGAGCCATAGAAAGATCCCCTTCAAGGACCGCCAGGAACTGCCTTACAGGCGTTCTCCCCCGGCGGATGGCCGACCTCTTTCTAACCATATGCGGTGTTAACGGCGACAAACCCGCCAACCAGCTCACACAAAAAGAACGCTCCGGCATAGCCGCTCTCTGCGGATCCTTTGAACTGCCCATAACCGGGACATATCCTATAGAAAAAGCCATGGTCACCCGGGGCGGGGTATCTCTTAAAGAGATCGACCCCCGGACCATGGCCTCAAAAATACTGAGCGGATTATATTTTGCCGGAGAGATAATAGATATAGACGGCGAAACGGGAGGGTTCAACCTGCAGGCCGCTTTCTCAAGCGGCCACCTGGCCGGTATCAACGCCTCGTCTCTCTCCTACTAGGGGGTCAGGTCTTGACACTTGACACTTTGCAAGTATTTGCAGGCCCCTAGGGGTCAAATAAAAAGTAGCAACTGTCAAGTGTCAAGACCTGACCCCCTAGTGACCCTCGCTTTCGGAGGCCTCAAAATGCCTCAGGCATCTTTCAAGCCAGCTGTTTATGTTGTTGTCGCTTATTTTATCCCGCATCTTTTTCATGCGTTTTTTTCTTTCCGGCTCCGGCATATGCAGCGCCTGGTGTATGGCGTTGGCTATATCCTCTACACTGTAAGGGTTTACCGGCAGGCAGTTCTTGATCTCGGCTATGGCTCCGGCGAATTTTGACAGTACCAGTACCCCGTCCCCGTCTGAACGCGCGGCTACGTATTCTTTGCAAACCAGGTTCATTCCGTCCCTCAAGGGCGTAACAAGTGCCACATCAGCGGCCGAATAAAGCGCTACAAGCTCATCGAGCGCAACTTTACCGTAATTATAGTGCACGGGAGCCCATAATCCGGTAGAAAAAGTCCCGTTTATCTGGCCTATAAGCTCATCTATCTTCCTTTTTAGATGCCTGTAAGCCTTTACGTCTTCCCTGCTGGGTATTACAAGCTGGTAATAAAATAGTTTTTCCTTCAACTCAGGATGATTCTCGAAAAGGAGTTTCAGGCCCATCAGCCTCTCCACTATTCCTTTGGAATAATCTATACGGTCTATGCCCAATATGAGCTTGGGGCAAGCCGACTGTTTTTTTATCTCTTCGCGCCGCGCGCGCACATTCGGTTTCCTGGATGTCCTGTCTATGAGGTCAAAATCTATGCTTATGGGGTTAACGTAAAACCCAGCCCCTTTTAAAGGGCCTGTTGCCGGACGATCGTCCCTTTTGGCCCTTTTCCTGTAGGCATCGACCGCGCCGTGAAAATTCCGCAGATATTGTTTGTGGTGAAACCCTACGGTATTGCAGGAAAGAAGCGACTCTATTATCCGGTCCTGCCATGGAAGAATGTCGAATATATCTATGTGAGGAAAAGGCGTGTGTAGAAAAAAATGTATCTCCTGGTCCGGTCTGAGTTTCCTCAGATAATACGGCACCATAAAAAGATGAAAATCCTGCACCCAGATGATGTCGTCCCGGGAGGCCAGCTTGTCTACGTAGGTCGCGAACCGCTCGTTAACGGCGCAATATGTTCTCCAGGCGTTATAGTCCAGGGAACATTTCTCAAAAAAATAGTGGAAAAGCGCCCACAGCGTACCGTTGCAAAAAGCGTTATAGTATTCCTCATACTCTTTTTCCGTTATGGGGACACAGCCTATGCCGTAAGATCTGCCGGAGGCTGTATCGCTTTCGGCGGCCGATCCCGTATCCTTGAGGTCTATCACCCCGGCAGCGACCTTCTCGGGGTTCGGCTCTATGCGGCCGTCCCACCCTATCCACATGCCGTTAACATCGAGCAATATGGGCTCCATGGCGGTAATAAGCCCGCCGGCGGATTTCTCCCATATATCGCGGCCTTTCTTATCGGTATGTCTTGTGAACGGCAAACGGTTGGAAACTACCACAAGAGCCCTGTCTTTTCCTTTGAGTTTTATCACACTATCTACCTCTGTTCGAATGATCGCGTATATTATGACTCTTGTCATTATAACAATCGCGGCAGCTATTTTCAAACTGTAAGATAACGCCTGTCTTGTAGTCTTTATTGTAGGGGTCAGGTCTTGACACTTGACACTTTCTAATGTCTTGTAGGGGTCAGGTCTTGACACTTGACACTTTCGGTCTTGTAG
>CAYVIW010000020.1:0-3451 GCA_964451815.1 uncultured Planctomycetia bacterium
CCTTTTTGGCCCCCGGAGAAGCAGGGAAAAAGGGGTTAAAAATGTCATGACCCCAAGCCCGCCCGCCTGGAACATAGCGAATATCACCCATATGCCCATCGGGGTAAATACCGTTCCCGTATCCCGGACTATCAGGCCCGTAACGCAGGTGGCGCTGGTGGCCGTGAACAGGCTGTCCACAAGAGAGAGCCTTTCCGGGCCGATAGTGGCCTGCGGCAGGGAAAGAATAAAGGTCCCGACCGCTATGACACACAAAAAGCTTATTACTAAAAGCTGTGACGGGTTCAGTTTTGGCATAGAAGCGGTTTATGCTTTTGCTTTTTCCACAAGGACCTTGAACGCCTTCTCATCCCTTACCGCCAGGTCCGCCAGGACCTTCCTGTTAAGGAGTATGTCGGCTTTCTTGAGACCCGAAATGAACCTGCTGTAGGATATGCCTTCGGCTTTACAGGCGGCGGTTATACGGGCTATCCACAATGACCGGAAATCCCGTTTCTTCTTTTTTCGCCCGATGTAGCTGGCTATCAGGCTCTTGCGCGCGGCCTCTTTAGCTGTCTTGAGAAGCTTGGACCTCGATCCTCTCTGCCCTTTTACTGCCTTGAATACTTTCTTTTTCCTGCTAAGAGAACTCTTAGCGTGTTTGACTCTGGTCATCTCTGCTCCTTTTTATTTCGTTCGCGCGCCGCGGCGCGCGGCCGTGCACTTATCCATAAGGCATAAGGTCGCGTATCTTCTTCTGAAAAGTCTTATCCACGGTTGTCGGTGTCCTAAGACCTCTCTTTCTCTTGCTTGATTTCTTAGTCAGGATGTGCCTTGCCCCCTCTTTCATCCTTTTAACCTTACCCGTCCCGGTGACCTTGAACCTTTTGGCGGCGCTTTTATTTGTCTTTAGTTTGGGCATCTTTGTTTTCCCCCTTGTTATTATTCCCCGGCCGTTTCACTCTTGGGCACGAGGGTCATCGTCATAGTCCTTCCCATTGACTGCGGCGGGCTCTCCATTTCTCCCAGGGCCGACATGTCAGAGGCGACCCGCTCAAGAAGAGCTCTTCCAAGATCCTTATGTACGTTCTCTCTCCCCCGGAACCTGAGGGAGATCCGGACCTTGTCCTTGTCTTCCAGAAACTCTTTGATATGCTTAAGCTTCACCTGGTAATCGTGCTCCTCTATCCGCGGCTTGAACCTGATCTCTTTCATCTGCGTTACATGCTGCTTTTTCTTGGCCAGCTTCTTTTTTTTCTTCTGTTCATACTTGAATTTGCTGTAATCCATTATGCGGCATACAGGCGGGTCCACATTTGGCGCGACCTCCACCAGGTCAAGCCCCTTGTCCAGCGCCGCCTGTATTCCCTCCGCTACGGTCACCACACCCATCTGGTTGCCTTCATCGTCAACCAGCCTTACCTTGGGACACCTTATCAAGTGGTTGATCCTGGTCGTATCCTGCTGTCTGCCGAACTTCCCCTGGTATCCTTTTTTTCCGTATGCGCTAATAACTTCCCTCCCGGTTGTATTTTTCTCTTACATCCTACTTCGGCATGTTTTTTTCGTGCCTGATAGTATTATGCTTTTGCCTCGACCTCTTCCCGAAGCTTTTCAACAAGCTCCTTAAAAGGCATGACACCGATATTCCCTTCTTTCCTGCTCCTGAGAGACACCGACCCGGCTTCCATCTCCTTGGACCCCATAATCGCCATATACGGCACTTTTTCAAGTTCAGCATCGCGGATCTTTTTCTGCATCTTTTCGTCACGCCTGTCGGTGGACGCCCGGAAGCCCCCTGCCCTCAGGTCTTGCGCTATCCTGTCGGCATATCCGTTATGAGCCTCGGCGATCGGGATCACCCTCACCTGACAGGGAGCAAGCCAAAGGGGAAAATCGCCTCCGTAATGCTCTATAAGCGCCCCCATGAACCTCTCAAGACTGCCCAGGATAACACGGTGAAGCATTACCGGCCGCTGTTCGGTGCCGTCGGTGTCGGTATATTTCAAGTCGAACCTTTCGGGCAAAGCGAAATCACACTGTATGGTGGCGCACTGCCAGGACCTTCCCAACGCGTCCTTTAGTTTTATGTCTATCTTGGGCCCATAGAACGCGCCGTCTCCCTCGTTGATATCATATTCCATTCCTCTGGTCTTTAAAGCGTTCTCCAGAGCGAGCGTGGCCTGGTCCCAATCGCTGTCGGTGCCGATATGTTTTTCGGGCTTTGTGCTGAGCTCCACCTCAAATTCGCTGAACCCAAAAACTTTCAGCGTTTCGTCCACGAAATCTATAACGTCCATCACTTCAGACTCAACCTGGCTCCTTAAACAAAAAATATGGGCATCGTCCTGGGTAAACCCCCGTACCCTCAGAAGACCGTGCAACACCCCTGACTTCTCGTGCCGGTAAACACTCCCCAGTTCAAAATACCTCAGCGGCAGGTCCCTGTAACTTCTCATCTTTGACGAGTAAGAGATTATATGCCCGGGGCAGTTCATAGGCTTTACCGCGAACTCCTGGTTCTCGCTCTCAAAAATATACATATGCTCTTTGTAATGCTCGTAATGTCCGGACTGCACCCATATGTCGCTTTTCAGGACATGGGGGCTGGATATCAGCTCATAACCTTTCTCGAGATGCTTTGCTGTTATATAATCGGCTATGATATGCCGAAGAAGAGCCCCTTTAGGATGATAAAGAACAAGGCCCGCGCCTACCATGTCGTTGAAGCTGAACAGGTCCAGCTCCCTGCCGAGTTTTCTGTGGTCTCTTTTCTGCGCTTCTTCCCTAACGCGCAGATAATCAGCCAGCGCGTCGCTGTCGGCGAAAGCCGTGCCGTATATACGCTGCAGCATGGGGTTTTTTTCATCGCCTTTCCAATAAGCTCCGGCCACCGACAGCAGTTTGAACGCCCCTATGCCGCCGGTGGAATCAAGATGCGGCCCTTTGCAAAGATCGGTAAACCCTCCATGCGTGTAAACGGAAATGCTCTGATCGCTCAGCCCCTCTATAAGCTCGAGTTTATAATCTTCTTTCCCCTCGGTGAAAAGTTTTCTGGCCTCGTCAAGCGACAGTTCTCTCCGCTCGAAAGGGATGTCCGCTTTTATTATAGCGGTCATTTTTTTCTCGATGGCCGGAAGATCCTCGGGTGTTATATAAACTCCTTGCGCCTCTCCGGATTTTTCTATCCCGCATCCGGAAAGATCAAAATCATAATAGAACCCGTCCTCTGTGGCAGGCCCTATCCCGAGTTTTACCCCGGGATACAGCTCTTTCACCGCTTCCGCCATAACATGCGAAGCCGAGTGACGTATCTTTTCCAAATGTTCGTTTTTTTTCCTGGCCATTTGTTTTTCCTATTGCCTCGGGACCAAATTTCGCGTTCGCTTCTATGGGGCCCTTCGGACGCTCCCCCTGGTCGCGTTCTCAGGACCAAATTTTGCGTTCGCTTCTATGGGGCCCTTCGAACGCT
>CAYVIW010000021.1:0-6357 GCA_964451815.1 uncultured Planctomycetia bacterium
GTTTGAACCGGGTTCACAAAGTATCGTTAAAGGATAGAAGGAACCCGGTTCAGAAACAAGTAAACTAGATAGAAGGAACCCGGTTCAGAAACAAGTAAACTAGATAAAAGGAACCCGGTTCAGAAACAAGCAAACTAAAATAACCCGTTCCAGAAAAACATTACCCATAAGAGGGAAAATGACGCAACTATCTATTCTCAGAAAAAAGATCAAAACCAAAAAAGCCTCCGTCGGGGTTATCGGCCTCGGCTATGTCGGGCTTCCAATGGCCGTACAGTTCGCCAGAAAAGGCTTCAAGGTCACCGGCATAGATACCAGTGAAAAACGGATAAAAAGGCTCAAAAAAGGCATTTCATATATCGGCGACCTTACAGACAGGGACGTCGCGGAAACCATCAAAAAACACAAATTCGATGTTACCACGGATTTCAAAGCGTTATCCGCCTGCGACGCCATAATAATCTGTGTTCCCACGCCCATAAACAAAGCCCTGAAGCCGGACATATCTTACATATTGTCGGTCGCCAAGTCCCTTAAGCCGCTTCTCCGGCCGGGTCAGCTCGTGATCCTGGAAAGCACCACCTATCCGGGCACCACAAGGGACGTTATCCTGCCGATACTTAACAAGACAAAACTGAATGTGGGAGAGGACTTTTTTCTGGCTTTTTCTCCCGAGAGAATAGATCCGGGCAACCCTAAGTACGATTTTTCCAATATACCCAAGCTGGTAGGAGGCATCACACCAAAGTGCACGGAACTTGCCAGAAGCCTTTACTCCATGGTAACGGCAAAGGTAGTAGGCCTGTCGTCGCCCGAGACGGCCGAAGTGACAAAGCTTCTTGAGAACTCTTTCAGGATAGTCAATATAGGCCTGATAAACGAATTCGCAAATCTCTGCCACAAGCTCGGCATAGATGTATGGGAGGTCATAGAGGCAGCCAAGACCAAGCCTTTTGGTTTTATGCCTTTCTATCC
Source organism: uncultured Planctomycetia bacterium (assembly GCA_964451815.1). Taxonomy (GTDB): domain Bacteria; phylum Omnitrophota; class Gorgyraeia; order Tantalellales; family Tantalellaceae; genus CAYVIW01. Next base: position 976 of record CAYVIW010000021.1, read on the forward strand.
GGGGCCCGGTGTCGGCGGCCACTGCATACCGGCTGACCCGATGTACCTCTCCTGGAAGGCAAGAAAGGTAGGGTTCGAGACAGAGATGATAGACCTCGCGGCAAGGGTCAACATCGACGCTCCCCACCATGTTGCCAGAAGGGTATCGCGTATCCTGAAAGAAAGAAAAATAAAATTAAAAGGCGCAAAGATACTTGTGATAGGGGCGGCCTACAAGAAAGATATAAACGATCTCAGGGAATCTCCGGCTCTTGAAGTGCTGAAGTACTTTGAAAAGAAGAAGGTCAAGTGGGAATACCACGACCGTCATATACCGTATCTGGACATACACGGTCTTAAGAGGAAAAGCAAAAAACTCACCTCCTCCATAGTGAGAAAAAGCGATCTGGTGCTGATCCTGACCGACCACAGCGACGTTGATTACAGGCTCATCGCCAATAACGCCAAACGCGTCTTTGATACACGCAACGCGATGGAACGCGCCGGGATAAGAGGCGAGAGAATAATAAAGTTATAGAGAAGCAAAGAGCTTAAGCTTGAACCGGGTTCACAAAGTCCAGTTTACGAATAGAAGGAACCCGGTTCAGAAAGATCTGTTTAAGGTGCGAAGGATGCGCCTCTTGAACCGGGTTCACAAAGTATTGTCTACGAATAGAAGGAACCCGGTTCAGAAAAACTTCAAAAGGAGCAATAATGGCAAAGTATCTTGTAACTGGAGGAGCCGGTTTCATCGGCTCGAATATAGTTGAGGAGTTAGTTAAGAAGGGCGAGGACGTACGCGTTCTTGATAACCTTTCTACCGGAAATGAAGAGAACCTCGCGCCTTTCATGGACAAAATAGAGTTCATCAAGGGCGACATAAGGAGCGAAAGCGATGTCAAAAAAGCCGTGGACGGCATGGACTTCGTTATCCACCAGGCGGCTTTGAGGAGCGTGGCTAAAAGCGTCGAAGCCCCCGTTCCCACCAACGATGTCAACGTCTGGGGCACACTTAACATGCTGCTTATCGCGGAGGAGAACAAGATCAAAAGGTTCGTATATGCCTCCTCAAGCTCAGCCTACGGCGATTGCGAGGTGTTCCCGCAGTCCGAAAAGCTTTGCCCCGATCCGATCTCGCCTTATGCTGTAAGCAAGCTCGCGGGCGAGCATTACGCGCGCATGTTCGCCAAAACAATGGACCTGGAAACGGTAAGCCTCAGGTATTTCAATGTTTTCGGCCCCCGGCAGAACCCTGAATCGAAATATTCGGCGGTCATACCCGCTTTTATAGAAAAGTACGTCAAGGATGAGCCCTGCGTTATAGACGGCACCGGGGAACAGTCCCGCGACTTTACCTATGTTAAGAACGTAGTGGACGCCAATATCGCTTCATGCCACGCCGAAGGGGTCTCGGGTATGGTCTTTAACGTAGCCTGCGGCGAAAGTTATTCTGTCAATGAAACTGCCAGGGCCATAGGAGAGATAATGGGCAAAGATATTCCTCCGGTTTTCGGGCCCAAAAGAAAAGGCGATGTCCTCAAGACATACGCCGATATAACAGCTCTTAAAGAGAAACTCGGAGTAACCCCCGCGGTGGATTTTTACGAGGGGCTTAAGAGAACGGTCGCGTGGTTCACAAACGAAAGGGAAAAATAAAACATGAGAATACTTTTAACAGGCGGCGCGGGATTCCTCGGGTCGCATTTATGCGAACGCCTTCTGGCCGAGGGCCACAAAGTCATATGCATGGATAACCTCATTACCGGCAGGAAAGATAACATTTCTCATCTTATCGGCAATGATAACTTCGAGTTCATAAAAAACGATGTTTCCAAGTATGTGGTCGTAAAAGGTGAATTAGATTATGTGATGCATTTCGCTTCTCCCGCCAGTCCTGTGGACTACCTGAAGCATCCTATAAAAACCTTGAAAGTGGGTTCCCTTGGAACACATAACTCTCTTGGGGTCGCCAAAGAACACGGGTCTAAATTCCTTCTTGCTTCGACTTCCGAAGTTTACGGCGATCCTCTCGTAAACCCCCAGCCCGAGACATACTGGGGCAATGTTAACCCCATAGGGCCCAGAGGAGTGTATGACGAGGCTAAAAGGTTCGGCGAGGCCCTTACGCTAGCGTATCACAGGAGCCATGGCATAGACACCAAGATAGCGCGCATATTCAACACCTACGGCGAAAGGATGCGCCATCACGACGGGCGTGTGGTACCGACTTTCATAGACCAGGCTATCAAAGGTGAGCCTCTTACAGTTTACGGCGACGGTTCCCAGACCAGAAGTTTTTGTTATGTTTCAGACCTCGTAGAAGGCATTTACCGGCTCATGATGTCAGGACTCAACGAACCGGTAAATATCGGCAACCCTCTGGAACTTAGCGTGCTCGAGTTCGCTGAAAAGATAAAAGAGATAACAGGGCTTAATAACGAGATAATATTCAAGCCTCTTCCGGTCAACGATCCTAAGGTCAGAAGACCCGATATAACAAAGGCAAAAAAAGAGCTTGGGTGGGAGCCTGTGATAAAGCTTGAAGAAGGCCTTGAGCGCACCATCGCGTGGGCTAAAACCGATCAACAATAAGGGAGGCACGCCTTGTTCAAGGAAAGCAATATAAGATCGTTCGCGAAGATGCTGTCATGGCGCGGCAGCGGAACGATAGCTACCATGGTGATAGTGTATATCCTTACCGACGAGGTAAGGGTCGCCGCCATAGTGGGCGGGTTCGAGATATTTGTCAAAATGGCGCTCTACTATATACACGAGCGTCTCTGGGACAAGATCAATATCGGTCGCCGTACGGCTAAGCCTTTTGTCATATGGTTCACGGGCCTGCCGTGTTCCGGGAAAAGTACGCTGGCGGATAAGACATTTGATTACCTTGTAAAAAAAGGGATAAAGACAGAAAGGCTCGACGGCGATACCGTAAGGTCAATATTTCCCGCGACAGGGTTTTCCAAAGAAGACAGGAATAGCCATATCAAAAGGATAGGGTTTCTGGCCTCAATGCTTGAGAAGAACGGGGTGTTCGTGGTAGCGTCGTTCGTGTCCCCCTATGAGGAATCAAGAAAATTCATAAAAGGCATTTGCGGGAAATTCATAGAGGTTTATGTTTCCACCCCACCCGAGGAATGTGAGAAGCGGGACGTAAAAGGCATGTACAAGAAGGCCAGAGAAGGCGAGATCAAGAACTTTACGGGAGTAAGCGACCCTTACGAGGTCCCGGTGAACCCGGATATCGTTATAGAAACCGTCACTGCCGACCCGGAAACATCTTTCAAGGAGATAAAACAATACATCTCGGGCCATATAAAATGAGAGAAGACAAGGGAGCGTTTATCGAACCGAAGGGGAATTAATGAAGAAGGGTTGGGATGGTTTGATCGGGGCACCGAACGACCGCTTGTCCCGAACGAAGTGAGGGGAGCGGGCACGGATTCCGACCCCTATAGTGGTTATTTATCTTTTGGATGGGGGAGGGAGAGCGAGGGAGTTCGCTGAGCGAAGATCTCCTCGCCGGGGAGATCAAGCGTCCCCGGTCGAACCATCCCAACCCTTTCTGTTTATAATAAAAAAGAGAGATAAAAGGCGTTAAAAATGGATCATTTAGATAGACTTGAGAACATATCAATAAATATTCTGAGAGAGGCTTACGCTAACTTCTCTAACCTCGGCATGCTGTGGTCAATAGGCAAGGACAGCACGGTGCTTCTCTGGCTGGCCAGGAGAGCTTTTTTCGGCCATGTACCTTTCCCTCTTATCCATATCGACACATCTTACAAGATACCCGAGATGATAGAATACAGAGACAAGCTTACCAAAAAATGGAAGCTCAATATGATCTACGGCATGAATGAAGAAGCCCTCAGCCAAAAACAGACCTACCCCGAAGGCAATGTAGACAGGATCGCCTGCTGCGGATTGCTCAAGACCACAGCGCTCAGGGAGACGCTGAACGGTACGGGCATAAGGTATAAGTTCGATCACGCGAAGGGCAAATATGTCCGCGATAAGAGCGGCGAGGCCTTTACCGGTATAATCGCGGGCATAAGAGCCGATGAAGAAGGCTCCAGGTCCAAAGAGAGGTATTTTTCACCCAGAGATAAAAAGAGCATATGGGATATCGGTGAACAGCCGCCGGAGTTCTGGGACCAGTTCAACACCGATTTCCCGCCCGGTACACATGTGAGGATACATCCTCTTCTTGATTGGACGGAACTGAACGTGTGGGAATACATAAAAAGAGAAAAGATCCCTACAGTATCACTTTATTACGATCGGGGCGAGGGTAAAAGATATCGTTCACTGGGGTGTTACCCCTGCACTTATCCAATAGACTCAAAGGCTAAGAACGTGGATGAGGTAATAGAGGAACTCCGTTCCGGAAAGCTTTCTAACATAGCCGAGAGGTCCGGCAGAGCCCAGGATAAGGATGACGGAGGAGGCCTCGAGACACTCAGACGTTCAGGGTATATGTGAGGCGATAATATCCTGGCGTTTTGTATGATTGTTCCCGTGAGAGGGGTATGTGCTTGTAAGGAGTTCCGGGGTAGATCCCCGGAGGGGCACTGAAAACCCGAGCGGGCATGGATCCCGACCCCTGTAGCGGGTATTTATCAGGGGATGGGGGAGGGAGAGCGAGGGTTTTCTTGAGGTCAAATTCCTCGCAGGGGAATTTGCCCGTCCCCGAGGGGAGTTACCCCGGAACTCAATAAGGCGCGCAAAACATGAGCAAAAAAAGCATAACAATAGCCCTGGTAGGGCATGTAGATCACGGAAAGAGTACCGTTCTCGGCCGGCTTCTCGCCGAGACAGGGGGTCTTCCGGAAGGCAAACTCGAGCAGGTGAAAGCATCCTGCGAAAAGAACTCCAAGCCGTTCGAGTACGCGTTCCTCATAGACGCGTTAAAGGACGAACAGTCGCAGGGCATCACAATAGACGCCGCGAGGGTCTTTTACAGGGGCAGGAAGAGAGACCTTATTTTTATTGACGCCCCGGGGCATATAGAGTTCCTCAGGAACATGGTAACGGGAGCCTCCCGCGCCGAAGGGGCCCTGCTTGTTATCGACGCGGCCGAAGGCGTGAGAGAGAATTCCAAAAGACACGGGTTTCTGCTTTCCATGCTGGGTGTCAGGCAGGTCGTGGTAGTGGTCAATAAGATGGACCTTGTCGGGTTCAGTAAAGAAAGGTTCGAAGATATAGTGGGTGAATTTACGAGTTTTCTGGACAGAATAAACGTAAAACCCATGGCGTTCATCCCGGCGAGCGGTATCAGCGGTGATAATATAGCTGCCTCCGGAGATGCCATGAAATGGTACAAGGGCAAGACCGTGCTTGAAACTCTCGATATGTTCACCAGCGAGGCCGCTCCCCTTGATAAGCCTTTCAGGATGC
>CAYVIW010000022.1:0-11657 GCA_964451815.1 uncultured Planctomycetia bacterium
GGTATCATGTATGGCAGTATTTTCCCCAGGACAGATGGAGCCCGCTGGGGTTCACGGTAAAAGGTAAAAAAGCGCAAGAAGTAATAAACAACTGGCTTAAAAAGTAATATCAAAAAAGGAGGAAAAATGAAAAAACTATTTTTATTGCTCGCGGTTTTCGCTCTGCTATTTGCGGGAACAGCTGTACACGCCGAAGAAGCGACGATAATTTCAGGCTTTGAGAGCGGCACCGAAGGGTGGGAGATACCTGATTGGGCCTATGAGAAACCGGACCATGTCCAGGAAGAGATAGCTATTTCGGATCTCGTGGCCACAGAAGGCGACAACAGCCTTGAAGTTATTTGTGAGTACCCGGGAGGAATGTGGGCAGGCGGACTTGTTGAGATCATGCAGTATTTCGACTGGTCGGATTACACGGAAGTAGCGGTTGATATTTATCTGCCGGAAGATGCTCCCATAGGACTTACCGGTAAGATCATCCTTACCGTAGGCGACAGCTGGAAATGGGTGGAACAGTCAAGGGCTGTAGCGTTGAAGCCGGGCGAATGGACGACAATAAGCGCTAGTTTAGCCCCCGGAAGCATAGACTGGAGAAGAGTAGAGGTAGACGATGCATTTCGCGCAGATGTCCGAAAAGTCGGCATAAGGGTCGAGTCCAGCAGGCCGGCTTATTCCGGGTCTTTTTATGTGGATAATGTAAGAGTTATTGAATAACGCTGAGACAAAAACAGGTAATTCCGCGGATCGGAGCTTCGCCCGGTCCGCGGAGCTAAACAACAAAGGATATGACCATGAAGAGGATATCAGGAATATTCGCGGCGGGTGTTCTTATGGCGGCGATAGTGGCGGCAGGATGCGCAAGGCAGGAAGAGGAAGCGATAGAGATGCCTGCGGCCCCTTCCGCGCCTGAAGTTGCTCAGCCCGAGGAAAGGCAAGAAGTCCCAACACCTTCAATGGCCCCAATAACGGAAGAAAGGACCTATTATGATTTTGAGACAAGGGACCTTTCCGGTTGGGAAGTGCCGCAATGGGCGCTTGGAAAAACAGATTATGCGGCGAGATCCGCCGAATATTCTGAAGAAGTATCCTCCAAGGGAAAAGCAAGCATGAAAGTAACGGCCGAATTCCCCGGGGGCCTGTGGACGGGAGCGCTTGTTGAGATACAGCAGTATCTAGACCTCAGCAGGTACAGGATGATAAGAGCCGATATCTATCTTCCTCCCGATGCGCCTATTGGTCTCACCGCCAAGCTTATAGTTACGGTGGGTGAGAACTGGAGGTTCGTGGAGATGAGCAGGAGCTTTCCTCTCATGCCCGGCGAATGGAACGAGATAAGCGCCAGTATCGAACCGGGAAGCTACGATTGGAAACGTGTCGTACCGGATGAAAAATTCGCTGAAGACGTAAGAAAAATTGCCCTGAGAGTGGAATCCAATCAGAAACCGAAGTACTCGGGACCGTTCTTTGTCGATAATGTAAGGGTCGGAAGATGACCTGAAATAACAAGGCCGGGCCCGGCAAGGGTCCGGCCTTGTTATTGCTGAATTAATCAGCACTTTTTTAAAGATTAAACCTTGGTATCAAATAAGTTATTGAAAGATCTGAGACGCCTTTTTAAAAATAAATCAAAAAGGAGAATTATGGACATGAAAAGTGCTAGGAACCCTCAGGCAGGAAGCGCAAGAACTTTACTGATAGCGGGTATAGCCCTGGTAGTAATAGTCGCCGCGATAGTCGGCGCCAGAATGATGATGGGGGGAGGGCCCGCAGAGAAGAAGGCAACGCTCGATTTTCATAAGGGAATGGGATATGTTACATGGTCAGAAGAAGGATATCTGAGCGCGTTCTCAGATGATTCATTGGCGAAGCTTAGAGAGATAGGTACAAGCTGGGTCTCTATACACACTACCTGGTACCAGACCAATACCTGGTCGGGGGACATACAAATGACACCCAAGACGCCTTCCGATGAGTCGGTGATACATGCCATAAGGAAGGCCCACGACCTCGGCATGAAGGTCATGATCAAGCCGCATCTCGATCTACTGGACAAGTCGGACGGGAGCTGGCGCGGAGAGATAGGAAGTCTCCGTGAAGAGGAATGGGAGAGATGGTTCGCTGAATATACTAAATTCATAATGCATTATATCAAGATAGCTAACGCGGAAAATGTCGAGGGGTTCTGTATCGGCACGGAGCTTTCTACCGCAGCCACCGTCAAAGGCTATATGTGGAGAGATCTTATCGGCAAGATAAGGTCGAAATACGACGGCCACCTGACTTACGCGGCACACTGGGATGTTTATCAGGATATTCGATTCTGGGACCTGCTTGACTATGTGGGAATAAACGCTTATTTTCCTCTTACCAATGAGCTTGATCCTACTTATGAGCAGCTTGTTAATGGGTGGGCCCAGTGGGTAGATCAAATGGAGCAGTTCCAGCAGGAAGTCCAGAAGCCGATAATATTTCCCGAGATAGGTTGCGCTTCGGCCGACGGTGCCGCCATAAGGCCATGGGAACATTTTCAGAGAACCGAGGTCAATCTTCGGCTTCAAGCCGACTATTACAGGGCTATATTTGATGTCTTCTGGCAGAAACCCTGGTTTTATGGAATGCATTGGTGGTATTGGGGCACCAACGTCAGGATGGGTGGCGAATACAACAGGGGCTTTCTCCCGCAGAACAAACCGGCGCAGGATGTAGTTGAGAAGTGGTACACCAAACCCGATCCCCGATAAGGCCGTTACCATTTAAGGAGATCCTTACATGGAAGGATTTGTGATCAAGGAAAACAGGTTGTCCGAGAAAGAGCGGAGAAACTTGGGTATTCTCGATGCCATACGCAGAGGAAAAGAAGTATCAAGGGCGGACATATCCAAAGTGACCGATCTTAACATCGTGACGGTCTCGAACTATGTGGGTAAATACGTAAAGAACAAGCTCGTGTTCGAAACAGGGCTTGATATCTCTACAGGGGGGAGAAGGCCCGAGCTTCTCAAGCTCAACAGGCAGTACGGGTACAGCATAGGAATAGATCTTGGTTCCCCTCACCTCACCATAGACGCGTCCATACGGGGCGTTGTTATGAACCTTACCGGGGAGATAGTAGCCAGCGAGAGCGTTAAAAAAGAACCCGAGTCATTCGAGAAGATGAGCGAAAAGGTTATGGACCTGGCTGAGAACCTGGTTGAGTCCAGCGGCATAAAGATGTCCGATATAAAAGGCATAGGTGTGGGCATCTGGGGAGTAATGGACAGGTACAGGGGCCTGGTAAGGTACGCGGTCGAGGACGAACAGATAGTGAGCTACACGGGCCTTTTAAACCAGCTGGAAACAAGGTTCGCTACACAGACGATAATAGAGCATGATGCCACTCTCGCGGCGTTCGGCGAAAGGTGGTCCGGTATAGGCGCGGGTTCCGCGGCTGAAAACCTTATTTTTCTCTGTTCGGATTCAAGCTGCGGCCTGATAATCAAAGGCGAGCTTTATTACGGCGCTTCCAAAAGCGCCGGAGAGCTGAACCTTAATCCGCCCTCCCCGGGTGAAGAGCATGGCTCCCGTGATTGCTGGGCCAGCTATGATCACGGTTGCTGTCTGAGGTCTCGCGGCATAGACCTCGGCATACAGGAAAGGATAAGGGCAAGGATAAAGGAGGATCCGGCATCGGGGGAGGCTCTACTCGAGGCTTCAGGAGGGGAGATAGACAGTATAGATTTCAATATGGTCATAGAGACCGCTGAGAAAGGCGACCAGCTGTCAAAACAGGCTCTTGAGGAAGCGGGAGAGTATCTGGGCACCAAGATGTCTTTTCTTATAAATCTTTTCAATCCCGAGGTAGTTGTGGTGGGAAGGGGGATTGAAAAAGGCGGGGATATATTTTTTTCGGCAGTGAGGCGTTCGGTCAAGAAATGGGCTTATGACGAGGCTGTCAAGATAGTAAAAATACTTCCTACCAGTTTAGGGGAAGAGGTGGTAGCCGTTGGAGCGGCTGGCCTGGTAATACAGGATTTTTTCGCGAAAGTATAAAAAGCAGAAGGAGAAAGAGGGATGAAAAAATTTATATCTATTGCTATTTCGGCGATAATGGTTCTTTCTTTGTCGGGTTGCGGTGCGGAAAAAGAGCAGCGTAATGAGATCGTCGTGTGGCACGTGGGTCCGGAAAGCCAGGCCAGGACCATAAGAGAGATAAGCAAGGAATTCACAGAAGAAACAGGCGTCAAAATAATATGCGAGGCTATATCCTGGGGCGACGCGCACAGCAAATATCTTACATCCATTGCGGGGGGAGTATCTCCGGATATAGGCAGTATGGGTCTTACATGGGGTATGGAGTTCGGTGAGCTCGGGGCGCTTGTAGACCTCAGAGAGGCGTTTCCCGGAGATGTAGCGTTTATGGAAGAAAGCATATTCCCGGGCATACTGGATTCAACACGCGTGGGCGACAAGGTTTTCGGCATACCTTTCGACCTTTCACAGCACATAGTGTATTACAGGACAGATATGGTCCCCGAGCCTCCCGAGAACTGGGAAGCGCTTCTTAACACTTTGATCGACCTCAAGAAGCGGGACAAGGCAGTAGTTCTTGACTGGGGATCCCTGGAATGGATAGGTTACGCGCCATTTCTGTGGCAGGCCGGAGGGGATTTCTACAATGAAGATATGACAAAAGTCACTCTTGACACTCCCGAGGCCGCCCAAGCGCTCAACTACATGGCCGAGCTGTACAAAAGCGGCATGCCGAAGACCCAGGTACCGCTTGAGCAGGGCATGAGAACGGGAGACTACCCCCTGGCAATATCGGGCAACTGGAAGATAATAAGTCTTACGGTGGGTGCCCCTGAGATAAAAGGAAAATGGGACATAGCCATGCTGCCCGAGGGGCCGGCGGGAAAGAGGACGGCTTTTCTTGGCGGAAGAATAATGAGCATATTTTCAAGGTCCCGGATGAGAGACGAGGCCTGGGAATTCATACAGTTCCTTTTCAAGCCGGAAAACCAGGTAAAAATGTACAAGGCCTCTCTAGAGACAGAGGATTCATATCTGCCTCCGAACATGGATACCTGGGAAGACCTTCCCATGGAAGCGCGTTTCAAGGAAGTGCTTGAGGCACAGGCGATGGATGCCAAGGGACCGCCGCCTGTTCTTTCATGGGATGCCAGCGCGCGCTTTGTGAATCATGCCATACAGAAGGTGGTTCTTAAGGGGGCCGACGCTTCGGATGAGTTAAGGAAGGCTACACGCGATATGCAGGCGGAGCTTGACAGGGTAAGAAGATCGAGTCGGTAGGCCGAAAAGAAAACAGGATCACAAAAAAAGGAGAGCGCTAAGCGCTCTCCTTTTTTTGTGGGTTTATTTCGCAACTAAAACTGCGTCGAGACCTTGAGCACTACTTCCTGACTTGCGTCCGTGTTCCTGCCCCAGAAAGTGTTGCCATATTGGGCTTCAAGGTTGAAAGATTTTCCGGTGCGTGTAACTGTGTTGGCATAATCGTCTTTAGTTACGTCCACCCCCCGAAGCATATCATAAAGCACCATGAGCTCTATCGATGGGCCTATACGCCATATGGCCCAGGATTTTTCCAGAACCCGATCACCTTTTGTGGTACCGTCGAGGCTAAACATACAGTCGAGCTCGGTTTTGATGAGGAGAAATCGTAGTGGCCAGAAGCCTATCTCGTAGAAAAGAGGCATCTGGTCCTCTATGTTCCTGAAATTTTGCTGATATCCCCATTCAAACCCCATGTAGAAAGGTATTTTCGTGTCCCATTTTTTTCCAGCAAGAAGCCTGAGATCCCAGAAGTTGGTCCTGTCGCTAAGCCCGGGTTGTTCGGCTCTTTCAGGTTCTAAGTAGGGTGTCCCTGGCGTATTTGGATTCATTACGGTTAGGGGCTTAGTTTCATGTGTACTGTTCCATATCGAATAGCTGAACTGTCCCGAAAGTACCATAGGCTCGTTGAGGAATCTTATCTTTATGCCGGGTTCTATTGTTACAAGCCCGTGGTTTTTTACGGAATATGGGCCCCAGTCAGGATTTCTAGCATATTCTTTGTAGTGAGATTCTTTGTATTCCATTTGGAAAAGAAGATCAAGCCAATCGGTCACTCCATAATTGATCTCCGGGATCATTGCCCATCCCCAGCTTCTGGCGTCTTTTTCCATTCTACGTCGGTTACTTCCCCCATGAAACTCGCTCTTTGCCCAGAACCATTTTATCGTCTGCTGCATCCACACATCGCCCTTAGGAAGCGTCCATGCTCCCGCGAAAGCGAACTGCGGCGCCGCGAAACAGAAAAGCATAAGAGCAACTATGATCTTTTTCATATCCCTCCCGCCGGTTCAATTATCTGCTTAATCCGAAAAGGGCCGCGAACCATGCCATAGGCCCTAATCCGCCGTCCTGTATCTCAAGTATCTTTTTAACGTCTTCAGACGTGAGCACTCCGTTCTCTATAAGTATGGCCCCGAGAGCCCTGTGTGTTTTCTGCTTGTCCAGGAACTCTTTTTGCTTCTCAAGAGCCTTATTTATATCGTGGTGTGAGGCAAGCCCCTTTTCTATGGCTATTTCACCGAATTTTTTGGCTTCTTTCTTTTTCGAAGATCCAAACATATACGTAACGCCCCTTGGCCGTTTTTGTTAGAGGATAACTTAAAACATAGTATATACCAGGCCGATGGATACGTCAAGCAGGGCGGGGCATAAAATAAATTATAGGTTGACTTGGGAGGGCGGGGCATATATTATTGATACCTAGGGAGGCAGATATGTCACTTAATATGAGGGATTCGCGTTTTATAGTAATATTACTGGCCATAACGGCTGTGCTTTTCTTTTTCAGGCTTGGCGATATGGCCCTTACTGACCCCGACGAGACCTTTTACGCTCAGACCGCCAGAGAAATGCTCGATGCCGGCCAGTGGGCCACTCCAAGGATATTCGGCGAGCCGCAGTTCGAAAAGCCCGTCCTGTATTACTGGCTTGTCATGGCAAGTTATATAGTGTTCGGTGTCGGTGCGTTCGCGGCCAGGTTCCCTTCGGCTCTTTTCGGAGTGATCGGAGTTCTGGGTGTTTTTTTTCTGGCAAGGAGGCTGTATTCCCCGCTATGCGGTTTTTTATCCGGCGTGATCGTCGCCACCAGCGTAGAATATCTGATCCTGGCCAGGGCCTGTGTTACGGATATGGTCCTTACGGTCTTTATTATATTCCTCTTTTTGTTCTTCATTGAAGGATGGTTCTCGGGCAAAAAGATGTATTTTCTACTTTCGGCGGTCATGGCGGCCCTGGCTACTCTTACAAAAGGCCCGATAGGGGTGCTGCTGCCCGGCCTCATATTATGTCTGTATCTTCTTATTACGGGACAGATAAAGGATATTTTCAAAAAAGTTCCGGTATTCTCCTGTATACTTGTGTTTCTTGCGGTGTCGGTACCATGGTATGTGGTAGTTAAACTATCTCATGGAGGGGCTTTTTTCCAGGAATTTTACGGCACACATCACATAACCAGGTTCCTGCATCCCGAGCACCGTATAGGCTCTTCGCCTTTTTTCTACCTGCCTATAGTGATAGGCGGTATTTTTCCCTGGACCATATTCTTTCTTATGGCGGCGTGGGAAATATACAAAAAAGGCGCCGCGCCGGGAAGTTTAAGGTCAAGCCGCATATTTCTGGCCGTATGGTTCCTTGCGGTCTTCATTTTCTTCTCGATATCGCGGACAAAGCTGGTTACGTACATCTTCCCGCTTTTCCCGGCCATGGCCATTATGACCGGAAGGTTCTGGGAAGGCCTTATGGGCGGATATTTGATGGATAGAAGGCTTTTCTCCCGGGTCAAAGTCGCCTCATGGGTCTTTATGGTCACTTCGGTCCTTATGGGAGTGGGAGCCGTGATAGCCACGATCTATGAGCTGCCTGACCCTCTGGCGGTAAAAGGCGCCGTGATCGCGTCTTTGGTGTTCATCCTGTTCTCGGTTTTATTTTTGATCTTTATTCTAAAGGAAAAAGTCGGCCTGGCTTTCTGGTCAATAGCGCTTTCAGTGATCTTTATAGCCGTGCCTGTAACAGAATATATTTTTCCCGTCATAGAGCACAACTATTCCATGAAAGGTCTCACCTTGAAAGCTCTTGAGCTGGTCGAGCCGGGCGATCTTATAGGCGGAGAATGCGATCATAAAAGAGGAGTGGCCTTTTTTTCCGGAAGGACCGATGTGGTCGAGATCCATCCTTATACCAATCTTAAAAAGTTCTACCTGAGGGACGAACGGGTATGGGGCGTAACGAAACGGGTCCATTATGAAATACTCCGGCAGGACTTAGGTGACGAGGTCCCCGAACCTATTGCGAGCGCCGGAAAGTATGTGCTCATGACCAATCGAAAATAATGGAGAAAATGCAGGAAAAGCCTACGATATCTTTCGTGCTGCCCATGTATAACGAAAGCGGCAATATTGAGACCACTATCACGGTCCTTAAGTCGCTGGGAGAAGAGCTTTCCCGTGATCATGAGATAATAGTCGCCGACGATGCCTCCACCGACGCGAGTGCGGATATTGTGGCGGGTATGGCCGAGGCCGATAAAAGGATTAAACTCTACAGGCTTTCCAGGAACACCAAGTTCGGCGGTGCGTTCGCCGAGGCCTTCAGGAACGCCGCAAAAGATGTCATAATCTATATGGATTCGGATCTTCCCGTATCATCCGAAGACATTAAAGCCGCGCTTCCCCTTATCTACGAGGCCGATATAGTGACCGGTTACAGCAGGGTAAAAAAAGGAGAAACTTCTCTGCGTAAGACGATATCATGGACTTACAATAAAATGGTCGAGAAACTTTTCGGCCTTGATATAGCCGATATCAATTCGGGTTTTAAGATCGTCCGGAAGAGCCTTGTGAGTGATATGGATTTTATATCAAAAAGTCCGTTCGTAGATGTAGAGCTTTTCATCCATGCCAGAAAAAAAGGCGCCGCGGTCCGGCAATATCCGCTCATTTTTCTTCCCCGCGCGGCCGGTGTGTCTCATATAGCGCGATTGCCGGTTATTCTCGCCACTTTCAGGGACATGATAAAGGTAAAACTTATCACTAGAGGTGCCCGGTGAAGTCGCTCATAATCAACGCCGACGATCTTGGTCTTTCAGATCCAGTTAACTCCGCCATCGGTCTTCTTTATGACAGTTCAGCGATAACCGGGTCCAGCATCATGCCGGTGGCGAGAAGGTTCGACGGGGCTGTTTCCATGCTGAAAGAAAAAGGCGTAAAAGACCCGGGCGTGCATCTTACGTTCACTTCAGGAGCGGAGCCGGTCACGGGCGGTGTTTTGTTTTCCTCATACCCCGCGCTTATGTCGCGTTATTTTTCCGGACGGCTGGATCTTGGCTGGGTCCGCGGCGAGATACGCGCGCAGATAAACAAAGTGGCGGAACAGCTTTTTGAGCCTACGCATATCGACAGCCACGAACACATTCACATGCTGCCCGGGATATTTGATATTGTTCTCGACGCCGCGAGGGAATTCAATATACCATATGTAAGGGTACCGGTGGAGAGGTCTTTTGTGGTGAAAAAAGACCTTACCGTAAAGGACCTGCTGCGCCACTGGGCATTGAAGGTCTTTACCCCAAGAGCTCGCGCCGCCTTCTCAGGCAAAGGTCTTTTTAGCTGTGATTCTTTTTTAGGACATTTTCACGCGGGCAGGATAAATACCCGGACCCTTAAGTTTTTCACCGATAACATTGAAGACGGCATAACCGAACTTGCCGTACACCCCGCGGTCATGTCGAGAGAACTGATAGAAGACTCGCCATGGCACAGGAACGGACAGATCGAGATGGAAGCTATTATGTCGCCTGAGTGGAAAGAGGAACTTGAAAAACACGGGATAGAACTTATTAGCCACCGCCAGGCGATCGCGATGAGGGCATAAAAAAAGAGGCCGTTAAGAACGGCCTCTTTTTTATGGCATGAGATTTTTTATTCAGCCTTAAGCAGTGCTATTACGGCGATAAGAAGAATGCACGCCGTGCCCGCGAACATTCCCACCGCTGTAAAACCTTCACTTATTAGCGGTACCTGTGTAAAACCCATGATGGTCTTCTCGCCCATGAATCTGCCCACGATCGTGTAAACAAAGAGCAATATACCAATAACCGCCAGGATATTACCTATAGCCTTCATAATAACCCTCCTCTTTAGCAACTGTTATAAAAATAACGCTTACAAACAAAAATATACCATGGCAAACCACAAAAGTCAAAAAAGAGCAGCCGGGGGGCTGCTCTCAAAAAGCCTCCTCAGTTCCCGAGGCTTGGGTTTTATGGTGCGGGTGAAGGGACTCGAACCCCCAAGAAGTTGCCTTCATATGGACCTGAACCATACGCGTCTGCCAGTTCCGCCACACCCGCAAATGTAATAGGTTGACAATCAACAGCGAGGATTATACTATAATTTGGGGATAGCGTCAATTAAAGAGCCTTGTTCCGGCCGCCCCATAAAAGAAATTTGATAAATCATCAAGTTAACCTGGTTAAATTAACCAGGTTAAAAACGGACATTTGGACTCTCTTGGCTTTGTAAAACAACGCTATTATGTTATAATAAAGGTAGAAAAATGGCGGAGAAACAAAAACCCGTAATAGTCAACCGGCAGGCCTCCAGGGATTTCTTCCTGGAAAAGGCTTATGAAGCCGGCTTGCAGCTCAGGGGTGACGAAGTTAAGTCCCTGAGAGCCGGTAAGGCGAACCTGAAGGGAAGCTTCGCGCGGGTAGACGGAACTGAGCTGTACATATTTGGCATGCACATAAGCCCTTATAAGTTCGCCCGGGAAGAGTATGATCCGATCAGGCCCCGCAAGTTGTTGCTGAACAAAGCGGAGATAAAACAGATCATCGTAAAAATTCAGCAGCGCGGGTATACGATAGTGCCGACAAAGGTATATTTCAGGAGAGGCTACGCTAAGGTGGAAATAGCACTGTCTAAAGGCAAAAAGCTTTACGATAAACGCGTCGCCATTAAGGAAAAACAGGCCAAAAGGGAAATGGACAAGGCCCTGCGGCACAAGGACCGATAGTTGTTCTTTGAAATAAAACGCGACTCAAAAACATGGCGCATATAGGACCGCGATATATCTGTTCCTGTTCCGATAAAGGAAAGAGAACAGTTCGCCGGAGATCTTTTGCGTATAGAGGGGGTGACAGGCCTCGACATGTTCTTTAGGTCTCGGAGCAGCATGCAGAGGTTTCAGGAGGCCTCTTTAAACACCTGAAACACAATAAACGCAGACTACAATCCAGTAGCCGAAGCCGAGTCTATCTTGGCTGAAAGCGTTACACTAGCACCGGCTTTCGCCGGTGTGGCTCTTTGATCAGTGCTTGTCTGATCAAATGTAGCTCATATTACAAGCACTCTTATTGTGATGTCTCCTGGCAATAAGAGTATCAAGGAGATTGCTCGCGGTAGATCCCGTTTATCGGAGCTCCCGCGCCAAGACAAAAGGTAAGCTAAGCATGTAGATACTCCCTGGTCAGGGTTCATGGACCCGGGTTCGAATCCCGGCACCTCCACCACATTGGTATATTCCGGCTACATCCTTTACACTTTATTCCGACAACATGGTTTACACTTTTGGTATAGTGATCTCTGATAACAAGGAGGTTACTATGCCAT
>CAYVIW010000023.1:0-8320 GCA_964451815.1 uncultured Planctomycetia bacterium
TTAGGAGATTTGCTGGGAGGAGTGCCGATCTTAGGGAATATATTTAAATATGAAGCAGAAGACGAGGAAAAAACTGAAGTGGCATTCTTTGTGACGGTCCATCTGGTGAAAGACGCTCTGGATTCCGTAACAGCCACACAAAGTCAGGATGCCTATCAAAGATACATAGCCAATGTTGAGATAGATAAGTTCGGCAGCAAGGATAAGACCGGTGAGGATAAAACTCCTGTCATCAAAAAAGGCATATGGAAAACTTCGGAAGAGAGCGAAACCATTGAGGTGCCACCAGCACAGGACGCGAAAAAAGACAAAAAGAAACCGTTCCTTGATTTCAGAAAGAAGTGAGAGGCGGGGGTAGAGTTAAGAGGTAAGGGGTAAGGGGGAAGAGTTGAGGGTAGAGAAGAGAGAAGATAGAGGGCAGATAGGGAGGGGCTTTCGGAATGTTTTTGAAGCACCTTTAACCGAGCAAAAGTTGGCTCGTTCCGGCGAAAGCCGGAAAATTTTAAAATCATATCAACAAGTTTCCGTTTCATGGCATAACCGGGCCTTCGCAAAAATTTAGAGCCAACTTTTGCGGACCCCGAAGGGGGCGGTTAAAGAAAGCGAGAAAATATTCCGAAAGCCCCTGACTTGTGCTATGGGGAGGAAAGAAGATAGCGGGTAGATGGCTAGGGGAGAAGAGGTAAGGGCCGAATGTCCCCGAAGGAAATATCCTGACCATGTTGAGAGAGACTTGGAGATGAACAACATAAAGTACCAATTAGCATTTTGCAAGAAGGGTGACATGGTCTATATCTCGCATCTGGACCTTATGAAGCTTTTCAGGAGAGCTGTGAGAAGGACCGGGCTTCCATTCTTTCTCACTGAAGGGTTCACCCCCAGAGTAAAGTTAAGCATGCCCCGCGCGCTCAAGCTTGGCGCCGAGAGCGAGCAAGAAGAGATGGCTCTCTGGCTCACGGACAGGGTGTCCGGGGATAAAATAAAACAAGACATTAATTCCCAATTGCCCGAAGGTATAAAGATACTGACGGTCTCAGGGTAAAAATCGAAAGGATAAAAATGACAGAGGGAAACAGAAAAGACAAAAAACAGACGCAGGCCGTAAAAGAAATGTTAGTGAACATAGGCCCGGTGGAGAAACGCGTGGCCGTGATGGAGAACGGCGAGCTTGTGGATTTCTTCATGGAGAGAAAAAGCCTTGCTCATTATTCCGGAAGTATCTACAAGGGCCGCGTAAGCGCTATTCTGCAGGGCATAGACGCCGCTTTTGTGGATATAGGCATGGAAAAGAACGGCTTTCTTCATGTGAGCGATGTGGTTGACAAGGATTCGGTCCTCAAGGAGATGCTTCCGGATGAGGACGGCCCGGAAGTGCGCGCCAAAAAAAGCGGAGGCCTGCCCAGGATAAAGGACACACTTAAAGTGGGACAGCAGCTTATGGTGCAGGTCGTCAAAGAGGCCATAGGCACCAAGGGGCCGCGCTTGACAACTTTCATAAGCCTCCCGGGGAGATATCTTGTGCTGACTCCCTACGACAAAGGGCTCGGGATATCCCGCCGAATAACCGACCGGGCCGAGAGAAAGCGCATAAGGGATATCATAAGCAAGATAGGCGGGCTTGATGAGGTCGGATGCATAGTCAGGACCGTGGCGGAGGGCCGGTCCGAAGAAGAGCTCAGAGGGGAATACCGTTATCTTACCAATCTCTGGAAGACCGTAAAGGACAGGGCGGAAAAGCAGAAAGCGCCTGTTACCGTGTATGAGGAATACGGGATAGTCCTCAGGCTGATAAGGGATGTGTTTTCCGGAGATATAAGCCGCCTTCTGGTGGACTCAAAAGAAGAATACGCGCGCATAATGAAATTCCTCAAGTCTTACATGCCGTCTTTAAGGCAGAAAGTAAAACTTTATTCCGGCAGGACCCCGCTTTTCCAGAAACATAATCTCGATAAGCAGGTAGACCGCATATTCGAAAGAAAGGTGGCCTTGAAAAGCGGCGGTCACCTGGTAATAGAACAGACAGAAGGGGTGGTCGTTATAGACGTCAATACAGGCAGTTTCGTCGGCAGAAAGGGTCTCGAGCAAACGGCGTATAAGACCAACCTTGAGGCGGCGGAAGAGATCCCCAAACAGCTTCTGCTGAGAGATATGGGCGGTATTATAATCATCGATTTTATCGATATGGAAGTGAGGGACCACAGGGAGAAGGTGTCCCGTCTTTTTCAGGACAAGCTCAAAGGCGACAAGGCCCGCATAAGCGTACGCGGCATCAGCCAGTTCGGTGTGGTGGAGATGACCAGGCAGAGAATGAGAAAAAGCATCGAAAGCGCGTCAAGAGTGGAATGCCCCTATTGCGGGGGCAAAGGCATGATAAAGAGCGTTGAGACGATAGCCATAGAAGCCGCCCGGCGCATAGATAAGATACTCAGTGAAAGCGGCAAAAAACGCGGGCATCTTGACGTGACCCTGCACCCGGATATACACGAAGCGCTGATCTCCGATCAGGCAATGATGCTCAGCGATATTCAGCGAAAATACAGGTGTAAAATAGACCTTCACGAGGATAAATCCCTCCATGTGGAAGACGTTATCATAGACGAAAAATAGTGCCGTACCGGCTGTGAAGTCCGCCCAAAAACGGGTATACTTTAAGTAGGGAGTGGTGTCGGCGGGGAAGGATGCAACGCTCGGATATTTACGGTGTACCAGGTGAAAACATGAAGATATTTAAGAACGACTCTAAAGGGTTCACCCTTGTAGAAGTCCTGGTTTCGGTAACTATTGTGGCCGTTCTCTGTACGAGCCTCATTCTTGCCGCCACGCAACATATCGTTTATTCTAAAAAGATCGATTCGATCTATGCCTGCTCAAACCTGGCAAAGGAGCGAGTTAACAGTCTCAGGACTTATCTCTTTTCTGATCTTGCGAGCGCGGAAGAGACAGCTGTCCGTATAAGCCGCAACGGGGTAGAGGACATTTCCGGCGAGTTTTGCAGGACCACCGAAGTTGAGGAGGAGTTTGACGGCAACCCGTATATGGCCAGGATAAAGGTCAGTGTGGACAGGGTCGAGGACGGGTCTGCGGCCGGCAAACCCGTTATTATGGAGACGATCTTTACCGATATCGAATAAAAGGGGATAGCCGTATGTACAATGCGTATTTAAAAAACAAAAAAGGATTCACGCTGACAGAGGTTATTTTTGTGTCGGCGATAATGACGGTCATGATAGGGGTTGTATTGGCGGCCTGGGTATTTGTGGGGAATTCATGGACCAGGGAAAGAGAAAAAACATTTCTCAGGATCGAGCTGCTTATGGTGACTGAAGAGATACAGCGGAATTTACGCCTTTCAAGCGCGACATACATGTCCTATTATCCCGAGGGCGGGTTGACCGATGGGGAAGGAAATAAGTACTACACCGGCATAAGTATGCCTTTGGCTGATGCCGACAGCAATAGCCTTTTTACTTTGGACTCTAAAGGTTTTATCGATTGGGATGAGACCGTTATTTACTATCTCTACGACGACGGCGGCGGGAATGTAAGTGTGCGCAAAGAGGTCATTTCTCCAAGGGATAATAGCCTTGATCATGACGAAAGATATGATCAGCTTGAAGGTGTGGTCACCAACGGAGACGGGGAGGATATCCTCGACAATGTATCCGATTTTAAGATAACGCAGGTGCCCGCGGTTATCGAATTCTACGAAAATAAAGACAAGAACGTAAAGGCCGGAAAAATAATCATGGGATGGGCGCCGCGAATAGAAGCGGGAGACCATGAGATAAAGTTCGAAGTGGTAGGGAAGAATCCGGATTCATCAGGCTACCAGTTCGGTATAGACCGCGTCATGATAGAGCCTTCAGGAAGAAAAAGAGAAATGGAGTACTATGCCTCAAGTTACGCTCCGAGCGGAGCCATAGATTCGAACGGCAGGAACATAAGTGTGAAAAGCGGCAAAAAATGGAGCAACAACAACTGGTTGAAGTACAGCGCGAACGCGGTAGGAGATTGGCTTTCTATCACCGATTATTACGACTTATGCAGAGAATCTTCTTTTGAAAACGCCAGCAAGAACAACGTAATGTCCTGGGGCGATGAAGTGCGCGTGAAACTCGAGCTTCCGGAAGATCGTGAGGCCGGAAAAGAAAAAATAAGCTGGATGGCTTATGCCCAGGCCGGCGACGGCGTGCAGGCTGGTACTGACGGGGATCTCCCGGGGTATCCGATCGTCATGCGGACGATCATATCGGGTACAAGCATCGACATAGAAGGCGATATGGTAAGGGTGAAGTTCAAGTCGTCTTCAGAAAATCCGCTTAAGATAGACAGGGCATACATAACCAGGAGAGACTCGGACGAAGACCCGCTTAACGAAGACGGGCTTCCGAATCTTGGCTTTTCGGACCCTCCCGACGAATGTCATTTTCATCAGCAACTATTCTTTGTTGATGAGTACGACATGGATAGCGACGGCAGTACGGCCGACTTCGTCGAATACGCGTACATAGAAAAGGATTCCGAGGTGTGGAGCGCTTGGGTCGCTTTTCCTTTTATAATAGAGGATCTTTCCGGTGACGAGGTCGATTATTTTGTAACGTTCTGCATCCCGGACCTTGAAAGCGTGACTTGGCCTGGCGGATTCTCAACTTTTGATGACGCTGATGATAACTGCAAATACTGGAATGGCGGGGCCGCCAATACGTACTATATAGATTCCGGTGATTATGCCACGGAGATCCTTCCCGCGTCAGGCACCCCCGTTTGGGACGGCAGTTATACCGTAAGCGATTCATATGATATATTTGTCGTCGCGGAAATAGATACGTGGAAAAGGGAGGGTACAGTAGAGTCACAGGTATATGACACAGAGATAAGCGATCCGGTTTACAATAACGCAACGTGGTCCGAAGATGCCCCTGTCGGTACCGAGATAACGCTAAAATTGCGCTCTTCAGACAGTCAGTTCATGGACGGAGCAGCGGATTGGGATTCGATATCAGCATCGGCGAATAATCCCCAGTCCTTGAGCATCGGGGACGGCAGGTATTTCCAGTTTTTTGCGGAATTGACTACTGAGCTGTATTGGAGCGCATCCGGAGCAACTATGACCTATGAAGACTATATAGATGAGCAGGAGGGGTACGCCAATGATCATGATTTTCCCGAGTCAGGCGGGGAGCCTTACATTACGGGGGCGTATTCCACATGGATAGATGATGTTGCCGTAGATTGGCCTGGGGACGACGGGATAACCGTTATCAGCGGGTATATCCGCAGGAGGGACAATTCCGGTCGGGTAAAGGTTACCGTCGACGGGAAGGACATAATAAAAACTCTCGGTGTCGAGATAGCCGTTTCCAAAGATTTCCAGGAACAGACATTTGATGAAACTACCACGGTCGAGGTGTATCCCAAAAATACCGGAAGGTAATATAGGGGAATAGCGTAATGAAATATATTTTACCTGCCAGATTTAAAAGGGTGAAAAATGACGAAACCGGAGCTGTACTGGTTATGGTCATGATTTTAATGGGGCTTATGCTTTTAAGCACGGCATTTCTCGCGACTATGATCAGGCAGCAGACCGACCTCGTGAGAAGGACCAAGGACTTCTCACAGGCGCAATATATGGCTGAAGCGGGGATCAGTCACGCGCTTGCTGTGATCAAAAACGAGAGCTACGCGGCCAAGGCCGATTTTAATAACAGTTTAGACACAGGCAGCTACGTTGTCACTC
Organism: uncultured Planctomycetia bacterium; assembly: GCA_964451815.1. Lineage (GTDB taxonomy): Bacteria > Omnitrophota > Gorgyraeia > Tantalellales > Tantalellaceae > CAYVIW01. Next base: position 5,741 of record CAYVIW010000023.1, read on the forward strand.
ATGCGACAGTAGGCGGCCGTGATCTCATAACAAGTACGGGGACCGCGAACGGAGTTTCGAGAGAAATTACGGCTGAGATAGAGAACCTCCTGCCGTCGGCCCTTTTCTGCATTTCAGCCGCGGGCAACGACATAAGGATCAATGCTTTGATCGCGGGTCCGGAGATAGGGGGAGACATTCACGCCAACAACAATGTTTATCTAAAGTCGGGTCCTTTGATAGCGACTCTTGAAATCACCGGAAAGGTCTCGGCCACGGGAATTGTCCAGGAGGGGACAAAACTGCACGAGACTGACGGTTTTTGGGGGGCATATCTTGACCATCACGTATATGTCAACGGAGTAAACGATGATAATGCAACCGTCTATGAAGGTGAGGACAGGGTGGTGTTTCCGGTATTCAATTATGACAGATATGAGGAAGAGGCAGAAGATTCAGGTGATTACTATGAGGGGGACCAGGTGTTTGACGGAGTAACATTGTCCCCGGGAAACGGTATAGTTTTTGTGAACGGCAGCGTAAGCTTTGAGGGAAATTGCACTATTAACGGGGGAATTATTGCCGATGACATAATGATCGTCGGAACGCTGACCCAGGTTAAGACCTCGCATAACAGGAACGTTATAATCGCCCGTGACGGTGATATAGGTGTACTGGGGCGGATTGAAACGGAAGAGGCGGTAGTCTATGCGGGGAATGACATACGTTCCCTCCAAGTGTGGTCGGATATGGAAATCAATGGGATTCTTATGGCAAGAAGAGATATCTATATGTGGAATTTTCTTACGGTTATTGATTATAATTACGTGGAATCATATCCTGCCGATATCGGAGATGAGGACGATCCTACCTTTAGGGTAGTCAGCTGGAACCGCTAGATTCTCATCCCGGCTGCATTTTTGATTTTTCATCAAACTAACCTGGTTAAATTAACCAGGTTAGTTTAACCAGGTTAAAATGCGCGTTCTGCTGCGGTTTCGGCTTGACAATAATAATGACATTTGATACTATTATAGGACATTTTCAGCCGGGATATGCCCTGGCAGGGCTCGGCTTTTGTAAACTTTTTATGATAAACAGGTTATAAAACAGGTGATAAGCCTGAAAAAGGGAGAATGACATGTATGCAGTTATAGAACTTCAGGGCGCTCAGATATACGTGGAAAAAGACGACAAGATAGTGGTGAACCGTATAAGCGACCAGAAATCCAAGACCGTAAAGGTGGATAAGGTGCTTTTCGGTAAAAAAGGGGCGTCTTACCTCGTGGGGGAACCATATCTCAAGGACGCGTATGTGGAATGTGAAATACTCGGCGATAAGAGACTTAAAAAGGTGATAGCGTTCAAGTACAGGGACAGAAAAAGCTCGCAGTCCAAGAAGGGGCATCGGCAGGACGTTACGGAACTCAAGGTTAAAAATATAAACTTTGGGGGAACTGAGAAGAGCAAAGAGAAAAGCGCGGAGAGCGCGGCGTAAAGCAGTATACAGGAGAACATCATGGCACATAAAAAGGGACAAGGTTCATCACGTAACGGCAGGGATTCCAACTCGCAGAGGCTTGGCGTAAAATCATACGGCGGCCAGCTCGTGACCGCCGGCAGCATAATCATAAGGCAGAGAGGCACTCACTATAAGCCGGGCGTCAACGTGGGAAAAGGCAGGGACGACACTCTTTTCGCCAAGGCGAACGGAGTGGTCAGTTTCTCTTCCCGACGGGTAGTAAGCGTTATCCCCGAATGAGATGCTTATAGACCATGCTAAGATCTATGTAGCCGCGGGCGACGGCGGTAAAGGTTGCCAGAGTTACTACAAGGATATCTTCCACAGGAAAGGCTTCCCGGACGGCGGGCCGGGCGGCGACGGCGGCGATGTCATAATAGAGAGCGACGCCAATCTGCACACACTTCTTGACTTCAGATACAACCAGCATCATCGTGCCGAGCGGGGCGGGCACGGCGGGTCCAATAATAAATTCGGCAAAAGAGGCAAAGACCGCGTCATAAAGGTCCCTGTGGGGACCATAGTGATGGACCAGGAGAACGCTCTTGTTATCAGGGACCTTTCTGTTCCTGGAGAGCGGGTCAAGGTCGCAAGAGGTGGCTTCGGCGGAAGAGGTAACTCCAAAGGCAAGGACTCCACCGAAGGTGAGCCCGGAGAGACCAAGACGCTTATCCTGGAGCTTAAACTTGTGGCTGATGCAGGGTTGATCGGTCTGCCCAATGCCGGCAAATCCACTCTCGTCTCTAAAATATCAAAAGCTCATTCAAAGATAGCGCCGTATCCGTTCACGACCAAAAGCCCGAAGCTGGGCGTAGTAGTAATGGGCGATAAGCGTTTTGTCGTGGCCGACATGCCGGGTTTGATCGAAGGGGCCCATTCAGGCAAAGGGCTGGGTGACAGGTTCCTCAGGCATATAGAGAGGACGTCGGTGCTTGTGCATATGGTCGATATGCTGCCGGCCGACGGGACGGATCCCTCTGAGAACTTTGAGAAACTGGAAAAGGAGCTGGAGCTTTACGGCGGCGGGGTGACAGGAAAACCGCGGATAGTGGCCGCCAGTAAAATGGACCTTACAGGAG
>CAYVIW010000024.1:0-6347 GCA_964451815.1 uncultured Planctomycetia bacterium
TCATAATGGCCACCCCTTCAAGAGGGCCCCCCGTCGCGATCAGGTCGTCGACGATCAGCCACTTTTTTCCGGCAGTCAGGTCATCGGTATGTATCTCGAGAGTTTCTTCGCCGTATTCAAGCGAATACGCCTGCCGCACTGTGTCACCCGGCAGTTTTCCGCTTTTTCGAGCGAGTACAAGAGGGAGGGATCTTTTTATCGCGAAAGGCGCGCCCACAAGAAATCCCCGGCTTTCTATAGCTATTACGCCGTCTATGGGGGTGTCTTTGTAGGCCTGGCACATAGCCTCGATCACATAATTGAATGCCTCGGGAGAGGCAAATACGCTGGTTATATCGTAGAAAAGTATCCCGGGTTTAGGGAAATCGGGAACTTTACGTATTATGGCGTCAAGGTCCATGTTAAGCCTTTTCTTTTACTCATTCACCGGAAAGGGTCGATTATGAGCCCGCGACGCTTTACTGGAAAAACGCCATGAATTGATCATGAAGCGTCACGAAAAGCGCCCCGAAGACCAGCGAAACTATTCCCATGAGCTTGATGAGTATGTTCATGGCCGGGCCTGTGGTGTCTTTGAAAGGGTCACCGACAGTGTCTCCCACAACCGCCGCCTGGTGAGTTTCTGTGCCTTTCCCGCCGAGGTTGCCTTCTTCTATCCATTTTTTGGCGTTATCCCACGCTCCGCCTCCGTTGGACATCATTATGCCCAGAAGTACTCCGGATACTGTCGCCCCCGCCAGGAAGCCGCCGAGAGCCGAAACGCCGAGTATTATGCCGACAAGAGCGGGGGAGAGTATCGCTACTATCCCGGGCAGTACCATCTCTTTTAGCGCGCCTGTAGTGGCTATATCTATACAGCTCTGGGTGTCGGGTTTTGCGGTACCTTCCATGAGGCCGGTTATTTCGCGGAACTGGCGGCGTATCTCCTGCACCAGTTTGTCGGCCGCCCTGCCGACGGCTTTAAGCGTCATTGAGCTTATGGCGAAAGGAACAAGCGCCCCTATAAAAAGGCCAGCCACCGGGATCGGTTTCGCGAGGTCTATCACAGTAAGTCCGGTTACCTTCTGGAACGCGGCGAAGAGGGCGAGTGCCGTAAGAGCGGCCGAGCCTATGGCGAACCCCTTGCCTATGGCGGCGGTGGTGTTCCCTAGAGAGTCCAGCTTATCGGTTATCTTTCTAACGCTCTTATCGAGACCTGCCATCTCCGATATCCCACCGGCATTATCGGCTATGGGGCCGTAAGAATCGGTGGACATCACTATGCCTATGGTACAGAGCATACCTACCGCGGCCAGTCCTATACCGTAAAGACCGGCGAAATGATATGAAACGAGCGTAGCTATTACTATTGTCAGAACAGGCATTATGGTGCTTTCAAAACCCACCGCAAGGCCCGATACTATAGCGGTTGCCGGGCCCGACTTACACTGGTTAGCTATTTCTTTTATCGGGTTCCCGGATGTAAAGTATTCGCTTTCTATCCCTATCAGTGTTCCCCCGAGCAGGCCGGCCAGTATAGCCCAGAAATTGCCTATGCCGGGGAAAAGCGTTCTGGTAGTAACATAAGCGCCTATAAGGAATACCAGCCCGGAGACAAGGGTGGAGTTCCTCAGGGCTGTCTGCGGGTTCATATTCTTGAAAAAATTTATAGAGAGAACGCCAAGTACAGAGGATACCAGCCCTATGGATATCAGTATAAGCGGGAACGACATCGCCGTTACGGCGTTTGCCATGGTCGCGCCGATCGCCATTGTGGCTATTACGGAACCGACATATGACTCAAAAAGGTCCGCTCCCATACCGGCTGTATCGCCGACGTTATCTCCCACGTTGTCAGCTATAACACCGGGGTTTCTGGGGTCGTCTTCCGGGATGCCGGCTTCCACTTTTCCCACCAGGTCCGACCCCATATCGGCGGCCTTGGTGAATATGCCGCCGCCTACACGGGCGAAAAGAGCTATGGAGCTTGCCCCGAGAGCGAAACCGGTGATTATGCCTGTATCATTTGTTATCATGAACCACACGCCTAAACCCAGCACACCCAGCGCGGCTACAGTTATGCCCATTACCGACCCGCCTTTGAACGCGACGGCCAGAGCTTCGGCGGCGCCGGAGCTTCTTGCCGCTTCGCATGTTCTGGCGCTGGACCTTGTGGCGGCCTGCATTCCTATGAAGCCCGCGAGCATGGAGCAGAAGGATCCCGATATATAAGCGACACCGGTCTGTAATGAAAGAAATCTGGCTATTATGACGAACATGATGGTCACAAAGACGAGTATTATTGTATATTCCCTCCTGAGAAATACCATAGCTCCTTTATAGACCTCGTTGGATATTTCTGCCATAATATCCAGACCCTGGCTTTTCTTGAGAAGCAGTCTGAATGTGACCAGGGCGAAAACCATGCCCAGAAGCCCCAGCGAGGGGATAATGATATAATGCATCTTGCGCTCCTTTACGTGTTTAAAGACCCAGAAATATCCTGGAAAGATGATAAAAAATCAAAAACACAATATCATATTTGATACTGTTTGGCAAGGAGAATCAGGGGCAATATGTTACAAGTCCGGAGTATTAAGAGGTAGGTATGTCTTCACTTTCCCCGCATATCATTTCCGAGCAGGGGAGTTTTATCACAAAAGTAGTTCCTGCCGGGCCGGTGCTTTCCAGGTCCAGGCTTCCGTCGTTGGTATCAGCTATTGATTTAGCTATCGGCAGGCCGAGGCCTGTACCCATTACCTTTGTGGACGAGAAAAGGTCGAATATGTGTTCGGATGATATACCTGTAAGGCCCGGACCGGTGTCGGAGACGCGTATTACAACGTTCTTTTCCTCTTCCGGAGCGGAAACAGATACGGTGATAGTGCCTTTTGTTCCCATGGCCTGCACGGCATTGAGTATCAGGTTGCGTAATATGCTGTAAAGCTGATGGAAATCCATGAAAACATGGAGCCTTTCCTCGTCGGTGAAAGTTATATCCACGCTGATACCGGTGTGTACATCTATATCTTTTATGACCTGGAAGAGACATTCTTTTACCGATATCGTTGTAGCTGCCTCAGCTCTCACTCTGGAATAGCTCAGTATGCTTTCAAGCACGTTGCTCGTGAGCCGTATTTTGTCCTCCAGAAGGGCAAGTTTTTTCTCGAACTTTTCTTTGTCTTCGTAACCGTCGCGTCGCATCAGGAACACCGAATTGTTCATTATGCTCAATGGGGTCCTGAGCTCGTGAGCTATCTGCCCGGCGAGTTTTCCGAGAACGGCAAGCTTGTCTTTCTCTCTCATCTTGCGTGACATCAGCCGCATTTCACGGGTCTTTATGTCGACGGCCGCGTTCAATGAAATAACCCATAACCCCGATATCAGAAGCAGCAATACGCCCATTATGCCGCCTATTATCATCGAAACCTTTTTCCAGGGAAATTGTGTTTCGAGCGCCACGCCGAACCATTTTCTTCTGAGCTGACCTATGGTCCCGTTATTTTCCAGGATCGTCAGGGCGCGGTCCATATCCTGAAGGAGGTCTTTCCTTCCTTTTTTCACGCCGAGAGCGTATTCATAAAAGTCTCCTACGGGAGAGCCGACTATCTTGAGGCCTTTTATATCGTCATGCTTGATATGGTAGAAAGCCGTGTTCTTTTCGCATATGGCCGCTGTTACCTCTCCGGCCTTGATCTTTCTAAGGGCTCCAGACGCGGTCCCGGTCTCAAGTATCTTTATGTTCCGATTCTTCTTTACGGCTTCAAGACATATGCAGCCTTCTGGCGCTGATACCACTTTACCCTCGAGTGATTTCAGGTCGGTAACGTAATTGTTTGTATTGAGCACAAAAATGGCATAATCCAGCTTGGTTACCGGACGGGAATAATCCACGTGCTTTTTAAGTTCCTCCAGAACAGGCTCGCCCATAAGCCCGTCCACAAGCCCATTTTTAAGGTCCGATATATACTCTCTTGGATCCGTAAGTGTTATAACAATATCGCGGTTCATGGTCGCCGACAGCACTTTTATCAGGTCTACCGCGAACCCGGAAGGAGAATCGCCATCCATGAACGAATAAGGCGGGAAGTCCTCATTTCCGACAAATACGAGGGCCTCTTCATCGGGAGAGTCGGAAAACGAAAAAGTCGAGAACGCCGTAACGGTTATAACCGCGAGCAGGAGATTTTTAAGTTTGAAATTTACCATGTTAGATAAAGTATATATCGGCATAGCGTGATATGCAAGTTGCCCGCGGGGCTTTTAGGTGATACAATAGACCGGAAAATGCTTTGAGAAACAGGTTCAGATATAGAAGGAGGGCCATTTTTGAATAAGTCTTCAGGCGGAAAAGGCGATATTTACGCTACAGCGTTTGACCTTTCCCTGCATTTTGTATTTACTTTTCTGCTGGCGTGGTATTTCAGGGTGTCTACCGGCGGCTGGGCCTGGCCTGTCTTATGTGTGGTGGGCGGGATACTTATAGATGTGGATCATTTTATAGACTACTTTCTCCATTACAGGTTCAGGTTCGACCTCGGGGATTTTTTCAGCCACAGATATTGCGAGGAGTCCGGCAAATACTATATGTTCTTTCATTCTTTTGAGCTTCTGATACTGATGTGGGTGATAGCTTTATTTGTGGCGTGGATCATACCTGTAGTTACCGGAATGTCCCTGCATCTGGCGATAGATCTGGCTATAACAAGGCGCCGTAATCCCATCTCTCTATCCCTTCTTTACAGGTGGAAGAACGGTTTTGACGCGAAAAAAATACTTCCCCGGAACAGAAACCGGGACTAATCGGGAGAGGATGGTAAAACATTATATGATAAGCGAAAAAGCTGTAAAAGCGGTTTTTGAAGGATCCCTGAAACTGAGGCCCTCCGAGACATGTCTCATAGTTACAGATACCATTAAAAAGGATATCGGAGAAGCTTTTTATAAACACGCCAGAAAGATAACCCGCAAGGTGAAGATGATAGCTATTGAGCCCACTTCCGAACACGGGGCCGAACCGCCGTTCGATGTGGCCGAGACCATGATGAGCTATGACGTCCAAATACTCGTTACAGACCGTTCTCTCACGCACACGCGGGCAAGAAGAGAAGCGACAAGGCGCGGGGCGAGGATAGCTACAATGCCTTCTATAACAGAGGATATAGCCAACAGATGTCTCGACATAGATTATAAGAGCCTTAAGAAAGAATCCGAAAGGATCTACGAAATATTGAGAACAGCTTCCACTGTCAGGGTTTCCGCTCCCGCCGGAACGGACATTACGTTCAAAGTGGGCAAGGGCGAATTTTTCGGCAGGAACGGGGGCAGTTTTGATTTTCCGGGGGCTTACGGGAACCTTCCCGAAGGGGAGGTCGCTTTTGCTCCCACCGGCGGTGACGGCGTATTCGTTGTGGATATGTCGTTCGCCGATCATGGCCTTCTTACGTCGCCCCTTTCTTTCAGGGTCTCCGGCGGGGTCGTCAAGGACATAACCGGAGAGAACTCCGACATGCTGATAAAAAGGCTCGATAGAGTGGGCGCGAGGGCTTACAAGGTGGCTGAACTGGGTATCGGTCTCAATCCCAAAGCCATAGTTACTGGCAATATACTTGAGGATGAGAAGGTGATAGGTACCGTCCATATAGCCGTGGGGAACAATGTTACCTTCGGCGGGGATAACGATGTGCCTATACACCTCGACGGCGTCATCTCCGCGCCCGATATATTCGTCGACGGCGTCATGCTTATGGAAAAAGGACGTTTTGTGGGCTAAGGGCGAAGGGGGCGGTTAAAACAAGCAAGAAAACATCCCCGGTATAGCCCTTGCAGAGGGGGTAAGGAGAGGAAGTGGTTAGATCCAGAACAACAGCTATAATACTTGCCGGCGGTACCGGCGAGAGGATGGGAGGGGACATCCCCAAACAGTTCATGCTTATTTCAGGTGAACCCGTAATAGGTTATTCCGTCCGGGCCTTCGACCGTTCACCCCTTGTAACCGACATCCTGATAGTATGTCACAGCGGCCACATCGACAGGATGAAAGCTGTTTTAGGCGATATAAAACCCTCTAAAGAATGCCGTATAGTTCCCGGCGGCAAGACCCGCCAGGAGTCTTCATATAACGGCGTTAAGGCCTGTCATGAAGGCACTGAATATGTCCTGATACACGACGCCGCCAGGCCTTTTGTGAGCGCCGGCATCATAGAGAACGTGCTGAAGGCCGCCGAAGAAAAAGGCGCGGCCATGCCCGTCATAGATATGGATGACACCGTAATAGTCGAGAAGAACGGCGAAGTAAGTGATATCCCCGACCGAAAAACCTTGAAACGCGTCCAGACCCCGCAGGGGTTCCGATATGATGTGATATT
>CAYVIW010000025.1:0-22212 GCA_964451815.1 uncultured Planctomycetia bacterium
TCACGTTTTCATAGAAAGACTTTCGGGCCTTTTGGAGGGCGCGGGGCTTTTAAGGCGAGGTAATAACGCCTAAAAAAAAGGAGCTTGGTATGGGATACAGTTATGACTCGAGGGCAGCGTCAGGGGTAAAACTTTCTGACATTTCGGATGTCGCCAGAAAATGCGGGATAGCGGGAAAATATCTGAAAAAATACGGCGAATATATAGCAAAGGTCTCCGCCGATGAACTTGCCGCCAGCCTCCAGAAGAGAAAGAACGGTAAACACATAATGGTCACGTCCATTACTCCGACACATCTCGGAGAGGGCAAGACGGTGAACACCATCGCTCTTTCGATGGCCCTTAACAAACTCAAAAAAAAGGCGATAGCCTGTATACGGCAGCCTTCGCTGGGACCCTCTTTCGGCATAAAGGGAGGAGGCGCCGGGGGAGGACATTCGCAGGTGCTCCCGGCCGAGGATATCAACCTTCATCTTACGGGCGACCCGTACGCGGTCTCGAACGCCCAGAACCTCTGCGCGGCTGTGCTCGACAATAAACTTTTCTGGGAAGACAGCCCTTCTATGGACAAGGAGAAGATAAGCTGGAACCGCGTTGTCGACCTGAACGACAGGGCCCTCAGGAATATATCCATAGGGGGCGGCGGCAAACTGCATGGTGTTAACAGGAAGACCGGCATGGACATAACTCCGGCCGGTGAATGTATGGCGATACTTTCTCTTTCGGAAAACCTTAAGGACATGAGGACACGGCTCGGTAAAATAGTTGTAGGCTACACCTCTAAAGGTGAACCCGTAACGACCGAAGACATTAAAGTGGCCGGGGCTATGGCCGCGATCATGAAAGACGCGCTGAACCCAAACCTCCTGCAGACGATCGAACATACTCCGTGTTTTGTTCATACCGGGGCGTTCGCCAACGTATCGCACGGGTCGAGTTCGGTCATAGCGGATAAACTGGCTCTTAAGCTCGCCGATTATACCGTAACCGAAAGCGGGTTCGGGGCTGACCTGGGCGCGGAGAAGTTCATAGACATAAAATGCCGCCAGGCCAAACTTAAACCGGATGTTATCGTTATAAACTGCTCAGTAAGGGCTCTCAAGGTCCATAGCGGCGATTATTCCATAAAAGCCTATACCATGCCGGCTGAATTCAAGAAAGAGAACCTTTCAGCCGTGGACAGAGGATGTTCGAACCTGGAGAAACAGGTGGAGAATTTGAAGATGTTCGGCCTTCCTATAGTTGTCTGTGTTAACCGGTTCGACACAGACACAAAAAAAGAGCTCGATGTGGTCCTGAGAAGGGCCGAAGCCCTCGATGTGCAGGGCGTAGCGATAAGCGAGGCGTACAAACTCGGCGGAGCGGGGGCCATGGACCTGGCGAAGGCCGTTATAAAGGCGGCAAAAGAAGAATCCAAAGTAAGGTATCTTTATCCGGTAGACATGCCCATAGAGAGCAAGATAGAGCGTATAGCTAAATCAATGTACGGGGCGAGTGAGATAAAATATTCCGATCAGGCGGCTGAAAGCATTAAACGAATAACCAAAGCCGGCCTTGATAAGATGCCGATCTGTATAGCGAAGACACACCTGTCGCTTACAAACAACTCCGCTAAAAAAGGAAGGCCGAGAGGGTTCAAGCTCGGGATAGAGGACGTGATCGCCGCCGCCGGGGCCGGATATATTACGGTTAAGTGCGAGGGGATAAACGCCATGCCCGGATTGCCAAGGGTCCCTCGCTCGGCTGGAGTTGATGTGGACGTTAAGACAGGCGACATAAAAGGACTTTTTTGAACCATAAGGGAGGACGGACCTGAACAGCGTTAAAGGGCACAGCGATATGACGGTGGAGGGCTATATCAGGGAGCTTTCCTCAAGGAAGATGGTGCCGGGCGGCGGGAGTGTTTCGGCGCTGGGAGCGGCGCTCGGGGCCGGTCTGAACCTGATGGTCATTAACTATACACTTGACCCTTCACGAGACTCCGAAAGCGCCCGGGAGATGATCTTACTGAAAGAGAAGCAGGCCCGGATAATGGAAAGTATGACTTCTCTTATAGACGAGGATTGCGAGGTATTCGCCTCTCTTATGCTCGCGCTGAAAGAAGAAACGAGCGCGCTTGAAAAATACAAGGCCGCGGCCGAAGTGCCCATCAAAGTCTGCCGTGGGGTGAGAGAATCCATGGCTATAGCCGTCCAGATCGCCGGCGCGGCCAAAAAAGGAATAGCCAGTGACGTGGTCTGCGCGGCCCATATGTTGAGGGGGGCGTTCTATTCCGCCAGAGTGAACGTTAATATCAATCTCGAACATATACAGGATGAACTCTTCGCGCAGGAGATCAAGGATGAGCTTCTGGCCATGTCGGATGACATGGAGACCATGCTTAAAAAAATAGAGGAAATACAGATCTGAGATGATAATAGACGGCAAAAAGATAGCTGAAGAGATAAACGATTCTCTGAAGGAGAATATTTCACGCGCGTTCGATTCCTCAGGCGCGCGGCCCAGGCTTATCTCGCTTTCTGTTGTGAGTAGTGAAGATTCAAGGATATACGTTAATATGCAGAAGCGCCTGGCGGAGGCGGTGGGTATAGAGTTCTGCCCCGTGGAGTTGGACGCCGGGATAGGAAAAAGAGACCTTCTTGGAGAGATAAAAAAGCTTAACTCCGACCCCGCGGTCACGGCCATAATAGTACAGAAACCGCTTCCCGAAGGTGTCAATCACGACGCTATAGTCGCGGCAATAGACCCGGGAAAGGACGCGGAAGGTATTCATCCGTACAATCTGGGGAAGATCCTCAGGAGGGAAGCGCGTATAGTTCCCTGCACTCCCGGCGCGGTAATGAAAATACTTAATGCCGAAAGCGTAGCGCTTTACGGAAAGGAAGTGGTCATAATAGGGCATTCAGCGATCGTGGGAAAACCCTTGAGCTTGATGATGCTCAACGAGATGGCGACAACTACGGTCTGCCACCTGGGCACTTATGAGAAGGGGGATATAATCTCTCACGCCCGAAGGGCCGACATACTTGTGGTGGCGGTCGGCAATCCCCTTATGGTAAAGCAGGACTGGGTGCGCGAGGGCGCGGTAATAATAGACGTCGGCATAAACCGTGTGGGCGGCAGAATAGTCGGTGACGTCGATATCGACCGCGTCGCGGACAAAGCTTCCTTAATAACCCCTGTCCCCGGGGGCGTGGGGCCGGTGACGGTCTCGATACTTATGAGGAACGTTTACAGGGCTTTTGTTGATCGTAATACTGTCGGGAAAGCCTGAACGATAACGGAGAAAAATGGGCAAAATATCACTTGAACTTGTCCCCCGCAGTGTGGAGTCCTTCGACAAAGAACTTACGACGGTCAAAAAAATGTTCCCGCGCGTGGACACTGTTAACATACCTGACATACTGAAATTCGATGTGCGCATACCTGAAGCGTGCGAAGTGGCCTCCCGGAATTTCTCGGACATAATACCTCACATAAGGGCTGTTTCTATTCATAGAGAAAAACCCTTTCCCTACAGGGATATTTTTGAGAAGCTCAATATAAGGGGCGCCCTTGTTATCCTCGGGGATAACCCCGAGATCGTTTCCGAGAGCGATGAGCCCTGTGATTCGGTGGCTCTCATAAAAAAAATAAAAAAAGAGATGCCCGGATTCAGTGTCTACGCGGGCATAGACCAGTGGCGGACAACGATGGACGAGGAGCTGGAATATGCCGAACGCAAGATCGCGGCCGGATGCGACGGGTTCTTCACTCAGCCGTTCTTTGATGCGGGGCTTTTGGAGAAATACGCCAGGGCCTTAAAGGATACGCATGTCTTTTGGGGCGTGGCGCCTGTGGTCAGGGAATCGTCAAAACGTTACTGGGAAACCAAGAACTGCGTAGTATTCCCGGATAATTTCGAATGCACCATGAAATGGAACCAGTCCTTTGCCAGAGAAGTGCTGGATCTCACGCGCGGCGAGAGATCACACGTTTATTTCTGCCCTATAACGGTAGATTTTATAGAGTATTTGAACGGGATATTTTGAGCTAAGGGGCAAGGGCGAAGGGCTAAGGGTAGAGGGGGGTGACGAGATGGGCGGAAGTAAAGTAACTATACTGGATTTCGGTAAAAAGAAAAGATCCGGCGAGAAGATAACCATGCTCACTGCCTACGACTACCCGATGGCCCGCATAATAGACGAGTCAGGGGTAGACGCTGTGCTTGTAGGCGATTCTGTCGGTATGGTAATGCTCGGATACGACTCCACATCCCGCGTGACAATGAGGGAGATGATCCACCACACCATGGCCGTGCGTAGAGGGGTTACCAGAGCTTTTGTTATAGGCGACATGCCTTTTATGTCATATCAGACCAGCGATGCCGACGCTGTCAGGAATGCCGGAAGGTTCGTTAAACAGGCCGGGTGCGACGCGGTGAAAATAGAAGGCGGCAGGGAAGTCTGCGGCAGGGTCAGGGCTATAGATGAGGCTGGTATACCCGTAGTAGGGCATATAGGGCTTACGCCTCAGAGCGCCGTAAAGCTCGGCGGGTACAGGGTGCAGGGTCGGGGAGAGGATTCAGCCGCGCGGCTCATAGACGACGCCGCGCGACTTGAGAAAGCCGGGTGTTTTGCCTTAATATTGGAATGCGTGCCGGTAGACCTTGCCAGGAAGATCACCGAAAGGGCAGGTATTCCTACAATAGGTATAGGGGCCGGGCCTCACTGTGACGGTCAGGTGCTGGTGACCCATGATATAATAGGTTATTTCGACAGGTTCCTGCCCAAATTCGTCAAAAGATATGCCAGCGTGGGAGAGTCCATAAAAGAGGCCGTTCTCGCGTTCAGAAAAGAGACCGAATCAGGTGTCTTTCCGGATGACGAGCATTCGTTCTCATAATTTCATATTTTATCCTTTTAGATCCATGAACAGGACCTGGCCGAAGGACATACTGATACAATGAGATCTTATCTTGAGACATGGGAAAAGATATTCGGCAGCAAGAGGACCAAGCGTATCTTTGTGGCCGCGACAAGGCAGAATGTGGGTAAGACCACGGTTTCGCTGGGGCTTGTCGCTTCGCTGGCGAAACGTTTTAAAGGGGTGGGTTTTATAAAACCCGTGGGACAGAGATACCTGGTGGAAGGCGGGAACAAGGTTGACGAAGACTCTATCCTGATGGACCGCATATTCGATTTTAAAGTCCCCATGCAGTACATGTCCCCTGTAGCTGTGGAAAAGGGATATACAGAAAGGTTCCTGGACGGCAAGATAAGCTCTGACGCGGCAAGCGCTATAAAGGAGGCTTTCGGCAGGATCTCGGAGGACAAAGAGGCCGTTATAATAGAGGGCACCGGCCACGCGGGAGTAGGTTCAGTGTTCGATCTCTCGAACGCCGCTGTCGCGAAGATGCTGGATTCCAAGGTCATAATAGTCTCCAGGGGTGGTATAGGTAATCCCATAGACGAGGTGATGGTTAACAAATCACTGTTTGACAAGATGGGGGTGAAACTGGCCGGTGTAATAGTGAACAAAGTGCTTCCTCACAAATATGAAAAAGTCAGTAAGTATGTGCGGCTTGGACTGAGCCGGCTAGGTGTTCCTGTACTGGGGGTAATACCTTACGCGGATATGCTGGATATTCCCACCATGCGGGATATACGCGAAGAGCTCGATATGCACGTTCTATGCGGCGAGGAATATATGGGAAGGCAGATGGGCAGGATCCTTGTGGGGGCCATGGAAGTAAGGGAGGCGCTGCATTATATCGAGGATGATTGCCTTGTAATAACTCCGGGCAACAGAGCGGACCTTATAAACCTTATGATAAAGGTCCAGATAGGACGCTTCAAATCCCCCAAGCGTATAGCGGGTCTTATACTTTCGGGAGGGGCAGCCCCTAAACGGCGCGTGTTCACAGCTCTTAAAAAAGCGGGCATACCTACACTTCTTTCCAGGCTTGATACTTATGATGTCGCCTCCCGCGTACATGACCTGACCGTCAAGATCAAATACCGCGACAACAATAAAGTTAAACTGGCCATCGACATGGTCGAGAAATATGTCGATATAGACGCGGTCTCCAAAAACCTTGGTTAATCCAGAGCGAGCATGTTCACAAGGATATTTATTATTTCAAGAGGTATAGCGGCCGTTGCCGCGGTTTTGTTCCTTTTTTTCGGATGCTCCCGGCAGAGCGGGCCTCAAGCTCTTTCAAGGACCTCCGCTATAATGGGAACGTTCCTCGAGGTCAGGGTGTCTTCTTCCAATATGGGACGGTAAGAACTAAAAGACGCCCTGGACGGCGCGTTCGGTCTTGCCACCGTTCTTGCAGGGGAGTTGAACGTGTATGACCCCGATAGCGGGATAAATAGATTGAACATGTCCCGGGACGCGCGAGTCTCGCCGGACCTTTTCTATGTCATAAAGAGCGCGGTCCGGATCAACCGCTTAACGGGCGGGGCTTTCGATCCTACTGTATCACCTATATTGAAACGGCAGGGTTTTTACGGTGATATGCCGCCGAAGATCCTTGATAGTATCCCTGCCAGTGATGCCGGTGTGGGAATGGATAATGTTGAGCTCTTCCCCGAAACTTCCCGGATAGTTCTCCGCAACAGCGCCTGGCTGGATCTTTCGGGCATAGCAAAGGGTTATGTGGTCGACCGCATAGCGGGCTATCTGAGAGAGCGCGGGATAGACGATCTTTTCGTGAATGCCGGCGGCGACATGTACTGCGGAGTAAAGGAGGACGGCCGGAAGTGGAGGATAGGCGTCAGAAAACCGGGTGACCGGAGCGTGCTTGCTGTTCTTGAGGTAAGAGACCTCGCCGTCGCGACGAGCGGCGACTACGAGAAGTTCATGCCGGAAAGCGGCACTGAAATAGAGTTCTCTCATATAGTGTCGCCTTCCGCGCGCGATACGTTGGTGAAAGTTCCATCTAGTTTCACGGTCATAGCGCCGGATTGTTTGACCGCCGACGCGCTGGCCACAGGTATGATGGTCATGGGGGAGCGAAAGGCTCTGGAATTGGCCGATGGGATCAAAGATGTCGAGGTTATTGTGGCGGGTACAAAAGAGGATCCGGCGAGTATGATATTCTCACGCGGCGCCGAAAGATATATATCAAAGAGGTAAGAGCATGAAGGTAATAGCGGCTATGTCAGGCGGTGTGGATTCAGCGGTAGCCGCGCTTCGCCTGAAACAGGAAGGATACGATGTAATAGGTATCACCATAAAGACCTGGCCCGCGAGGGATTGCGGACTGTCAGGTGAGAAACTTTGCTGTTCTCTCGACGCCGTGCAATTCGCCAGAAGCGCCGCGGAAGACATTGATATTCCTCACTATGTAGTGGATCTTTCCCGGGAGTTCGCCGAAACGGTAAAAGACTATTTTGTCGGGGAATATTCCCGCGGCCGGACACCGAACCCGTGTATTTACTGTAACAGCGCGATAAAATTCGGACATCTTTTTTTTAAGGCCAGAGAGCTGGGCGCCGAGATGATAGCCACGGGGCATTATGCCCGGGTCCTAAAAAAGGGCTCTGTGAGCATGCTCGCGGAGGCGGATGATAAACACCGGGACCAGTCATATTTTCTTTTTCATATAGAACGCGGGGTGCTGCCTCATATCATTTTCCCTCTGGGGGGCATGGATAAAGACCAGGTAAGGCAAATGGCAGAGGAGAATGCTCTTATGTCCGCTTCGCGCCGGTCCAGCCAGGATATCTGTTTCGGTTCCGGCGGGGACTACCGCGAATATCTTGCCGGAGAAGGAATAAAGGAGGCTTCGCCGGGTGACATAATGGATGTTAAGGGCAGAGTTATCGGCACTCATGAGGGCATAGCGTCTTATACGGTCGGACAGCGTCACGGTCTCGGCCTGGGTCTTCACTACCCGGTCTATGTGATCGGTATAGATCAAAAAAAGAATACGATTACCGTCGGGTCAAGGGAACAGGCTATGCGTTCAAAGATACGGGTGCGTAATTTTAACTGGTTGACAATGGATGTTCTTGACAGGTCCATGTGTTTCGACACGAGGATACGATATAACGGGAAGAAAGCCAGGTCCCGGATAATACCCACAGGGGACAATGAGGCAGTGATAGAGTTCGACGAGCCCCAGTTCGCGCCCACTCCGGGCCAGGCGGCCGTTTTCTATGACGGCTCCATAGTCGCGGGCGGCGCCTGGATAGAAGATGTTCTGGATGGGCCCGGCCAGAAGTGACACTACGCTGAAATTGACAAACTCGGGCCTTTCCCATATAATGGGAGCTCGCAAAGGGTTTTCTTTTAAATGTATTATATGGCGGGGTAGCTCAGCTGGTTAGAGCGCACGGCTCATACCCGTGTTGTCGACGGTTCGAGTCCGTCCCCCGCTACCACCTTTTAACTTTTAGGACAGGCACTGAAATAAAGCTACACCCGTCCCTGGCATAAAGCTATACCCGTCCCTTGTTGTAAACCTATACCCCGTCCTCCAAGATTTATAAGACAACGTAGATAGAATGAGGTTGGCGCAGCAGAAAACCCATTTTTTTTGCTCGAGCGGTTATAGTTGTTTGTTTCTTTGTGTCAACACTAGAGGGACAGGTGTGGCTTTAGCGCGGGGACAGGTGTCCGAACAGATCGAGAACCGTCCTTGATATTGGGGCAGGTAGGATTTGCATTAATAGCAGAATAGACTATAATACTAAAGTAACCGGGACAGTGTAAAGCATCTTAGATAAAAGGAGGGCAAGAAATGAATGATTTTCGTTCGCCGGAAGACCTTTTCAAGCAGGAAGCGGAGAGGGTTGCCAAGATGGGTAAGGATTACGGGAAGTTCCTGCCCCTGGTAATAGCGGCTTTGATCGTCATATTGGCATTGCAGGGCATGATATATACCGTAGGCCCCGATGAGGTCGGGGTTGTGCAGAGGTTCGGCCGGTATGTAAGGACCACCGAACCGGGAATACATGTTAAGCTTCCGTTCGGATTAGAAAAGGCCACACCCGTTAAGGTGAGGAAGATATTCAAGGAAGAGTTCGGGTTCAGGACCACCCGGCCCGGGGTTGCCAGTGTGTACGCGGCAAGGAAGTTCCCGGAAGAATCTCTTATGCTCACAGGAGACCTCAATATACTGGACGTGCAATGGATAGTGCAGTACAGGATAAATGATCCCTTTAAGTTCGTGTTCGCGACCAGGAACCCGGTCAACAATGTCAGGGCGATGGCCGAGGTGGTAATGCGTCGCATGGTCGGGGATTATACCGTGGATGAGGCCCTTACGATAAGCAGGGAAGAGATAGGCGCCGAGGTCCAGACAAGGCTGCAGTGGATCATGGATGAATACCAGACAGGTGTAACCATAGTCACGGTCCAGTTGCTTGACGTCAACCCTCCGGACAAGGTAAAGCCGGCATTCAATGAGGTCAATGAGGCTAAACAGGAAAGGGAGACCATGATTAACGAGGCCTGGGAAGCCTATAACAAGGCTATACCCAGGGCCGAAGGAGAAGCCCGCAGGACAATACGCCAGGCCGAAGGGTACCAGCTTGATAAGGTCAATCGGGCCCGGGGCGAGGCCGACAGGTTCGCGGTCACCTGGGAAGAATATAAGAAAGCGCCGGACATAACCAGGAAGAGGCTCTATCTTGAGACCATGTCCGGGGTGCTCCCTAAGGCTAAAATGAAATATGTCTTAGACCCGCAGCAGACCTCGATATTACCGCTGATAAAGTTCGGTGAAGAAGGAGGAAGATAGATATGAAAAGAACAGTGAACGCTTTTGTGTCGATATTCATCGTAATTGCCCTGCTTTTTGTGACCGGGGCCCTGTATATAGTCTCCGAGACCCAGCAGGTGGTATTAACCCAGTTCGGAAAGCCGGTAGGCGACCCTGT
Organism: uncultured Planctomycetia bacterium; assembly: GCA_964451815.1. Taxonomy (GTDB): domain Bacteria; phylum Omnitrophota; class Gorgyraeia; order Tantalellales; family Tantalellaceae; genus CAYVIW01. The sequence goes on from CAYVIW010000025.1 coordinate 9,873, forward strand.
GGTGAGAGCGGGGCTTCACTTCAAGATCCCTTTTATACAGGTAGCGCATTATCTTGAGAAAAGGCTCCTTGAATGGGATGGGGACCCCAATCAGATACCTACAAGAGACAAAAGATATATCTGGGTCGACACCACCGCCAGGTGGAAGATAGTGGACGCGCTCAAATTCCTCCAGTCGGTCGGAAATGAGTTCGGGGCGCAAGCCAGGCTGGACGACCTGATAAATTCCGCCACAAGAGACGTTATAACCGGTCATCCGCTGGTCGAGACCGTTCGCGATTCCAATCGCATACTTGATTCCGAGTTAGAAGAGGCACTGGAGGTGTTGATAACCGAGGAAGCTCTTGAGCGCGTCGAGAGGGGGCGGCACGAACTGGAAGAGGCTATAAGGGAGCGAGCCGGCGTTATCGCTCCTCAATACGGCATCGAGATAGTGGATGTGCGGATAAAGCGGATAAATTATGTTGAGGATGTCAGGGAAAGGGTCTATGACAGGATGATATCCGAGAGGAAAAGAGCCGCGGAAAGATATCGTTCCGAGGGAAGAGGAAAGAGCGCCGAGATACTGGGGCAGACAGAGAAGGAACTCAAGGCCATAACCTCGGAGGCTTATATGACCGCTCAGGGGATAGTGGGAGAGGCCGATGCCGAGGCAGTCGCGATATATGCCGGAGCCTACGGAAAGGACCCGGACTTCTACGGGTTCCTGAAAACGCTCGAGACCTATGATTCTACTGTGGACGGGAATACTACTATAATACTTACTACGGACGGGGATTATTATCGTTATATAAAAAGTATGGACTGATCATATGCCCCCCGCCAGGTCACGAAAAAAAGAGACAGAACGGGACGGGTCGTTCGATCCCCGCAAGATAGAGAAAGCTTACCGAAAGCTGAAGAGGTCTTACAGGGACCTTAAAGATTCCCATGTGGAGATGGCCTTCAAGTTGGCGCTCATGTCGGAGATCAGGGACAGGTCCACGGGAGCCCATCTTGTCAGGATAGCCGATTACAGCGCTCTGATAGCCGAGGGAATGGGGCTTTCCCCCGAAGATATAGAGACGATAAGGTTCGCCAGCCCCATGCATGATGTGGGAAAGGTAATGATATCCGACGGCGTGCTTAAGAAAAAAGGCAAGCTTACCCATGATGAGCGAAAGCAGATAGAAAAGCATCCCGAATTCGGAGCAAAGGTCTTCAAGGGTTCTAAGAACCCAATGATGAAGGCCTGCGAAATAATAGCTATCAGTCATCACGAGCGTTACGACGGCACCGGATATCCCGCGGGTCTCAAGGGTGCGGAGATACCGCTTTTTGGCAGGATCGTGGCCCTGGCGGATTGTTTTGACGCGTATACTTCGCGCCGGTCTTATAAAGAGGCTTATGGTTTCGAGGAAGCCGTCGAAATGGTCAGGCAAAGAAAGGGGACGCATTTTGACCCCGATGTGGTGGAGGCGTTCCTTCAAAGTCTGGATAAAGCTGAAAAAATATGGGAAGCCAACAAAGATATACAGGCATTTCTGGATGAGTCCGATGTGGAGCAGGAAAAGCTCCTTGACTGAAACTTGACGCTAGGAGGGAGTATGGCGAAAGAAAAAAGCCTCAGAAAAGTGACAGGATCCCAGGTAAAGGTATTCAAGATAAAGAACCGCAAAGGGTACGCTGTTATATGTAAGGATAACCTTACCGAAGGCGCCACCGCGCTCCAGGCCAGGGCCAGGATGAACAAGGCTCTTAAAAGGATGGGTTTTACTTTAGGGTGAAAGACCTCGAGATAAAGGGAAAAATAATAAAGGCCCTGCGCGCCAGCCGTATGGATTTTGTCTCCGGTGAGGAGATATCCTCGTCTCTGGGTTTCTCGCGCGCCAGTCTCTGGAAATATATCAACAAGCTCAGAGAGGACGGATACGAAATAAAGGCATCACCCCATCGGGGGTACAGTCTTAAGGCGTCTCCGGATAAGCTTTACGCTCACGAGATATCGGCAGATCTCAAGACCCGGTCGCTGGGCCGCAAGTATATATACCATCACGAAAAAGTTTCCTCTACCAACGACCTCGCGTACATGCTTGCCGAAGATAACGCCCCGGAAGGCACTGTAGTTGTAGCCGAATCCCAGACAAAGGGAAGGGGGAGAATGGCCCGCCAGTGGGTCTCTCCACGCGGGGGTGGGATATATATGTCCGTTATATTACGGCCTGACGCTGAGGCCGACGAGATGCCTGCCATAACCCTTATAGCGGCATCCGCGATAGCAAGGTCCCTGAAGAACGTCTGCGGTATCAATGTCGGAGTAAAATGGCCCAACGACATATTTTTAAGAGACAAAAAGCTTTGCGGTATACTTACCGAAATAAAAGCTCAGCCCGACAGTGTGGATTTTCTTGTTCTCGGAATAGGTATGAACGTGAATACTCCCTCCGATAAACTTCCTCCATGCGCGACAAGTCTCAAGGAGCATATTGGAGAGTCCGTTCGCCGGGTGGAACTTGTCAGACGTATGTTAAAGGACCTTGAGGACGTATACTCAGTATTCGGAAAGAGCGGGTTCCAGGCGCTGAGGGACGAATGCAGGGAACTTTCTTCGGTCCTGGGCAAGAAAGTGAACGTCGTGGAGCACAAGCGCCGTATAACAGGTACGGCGAAGGATATAGACGAAAAAGGCGCTCTTATAGTGCAGTGCGACAGCGGCCGCGTCGAGAGAGTCTTCAGCGGAGATGTTCTTTTATGCAGATAAGCGCAAAAAGACCCCTATGCGGGAATGGACCTGAGAATATGAAATTATTGGTCGACATAGGAAACACAAATACCTCTATGGTCGTCTCCGAAAAAGGGATCACCAGAAAGAGATATTTTATAAAGACTTTGAAAAAACAGATAGAGGCGGTCTCCCTGAAGCGCCTTTTGGGGCGGTATCTTGGAAAGATAGATGAGATCATAGTAGTCAGCGTGGTTCCGGGGTTCCTCCGCACTTTTATAAAAAGCGTCAGATCGGTCACCCCCGGTGTCCCGGTGCGGATAGTGGGTAAAGATATAAAGGTCCCGATAAAGGTAAAATATAAGTCTCCGGCCGAGGTCGGCCAGGACCGGCTCGTTACGTCATTCGCGGCTTTCGAGATATACGGTGGGCCTCTTGTCGTTATAGATTTCGGCACAGCCGTTACTTTTGATGTCATCAGCGGCAAAGGAGATTACGAGGGAGGGCTTATATTCCCGGGCCTCAGGCTGTCTCTCAAGACACTTTCGATGGAGGCGGCTCTTCTGCCCAGAATAGAGCTTGCTCCGGTGAGAGGCTTTATAGGGAAGGATACGAGAAGCAGTATGAACAACGGGGTTCTCTATGGATATGCCTCGGTTTGCGACGGGCTAATAGAGAGGTTTAAGAAAAAATACGGCAGCAAGACCGGAGTTATAGCCACAGGAGGAGATGCCGCTCTTATCGGTCGGTATTCCCGGAATATAGATAAAGTCCACGACGACATCATCTTTTCAGGACTATCCCTACTGTCATCCCTATAGGTTCTATTCAATAGCTGAAAAAATTCCGCAAAAAATCCCTTGACAAAAAAGCTGGATTTTTTATAATGAGTATTCCATTAGCACTCTCAAGGACAGAGTGCTAACAGGTCAAAGCCGGAAGAATGTGAATCAATAAAAGGAGGAGAGAGTTATGAAAGTGAAACCACTGGGTGACAGGGTTCTTGTGGAGGTCCTTGAGGCTGAAGAAACTACAAAAGGCGGGATAGTTCTCCCGGACACAGCCAAGGAGAAACCGCAGCAGGGAAAGGTAATTTCCGCGGGTAAAGGCAAAATGGCCGACGACGGAAAGGTAGTACCTCTGGAAGTTAAAGAAGGAGATATTGTTCTTTACGGAAAATATTCTGGAACAGAGCTTAAGCTCGATGACAGGAACCTTCTTATGCTCAAGGAAGAGGACATCCTGGGAATAGTAGCTTGAGGTTCGTAAGTTTGACAGTAAAAACAAGGAGGAGAAATGGCTAAACAGATACAGTACAGCGATGAAGCGCGGCGCTCGATATTACGCGGTGTAGAGAAACTTGCCAAGGCCGTCACGGTGACTTTGGGGCCTAAAGGCAGGAATGTTGTTATTGAAAAGAAATTCGGCGGACCGACCATAACAAAGGACGGGGTTACTGTCGCCAAGGAGATAGAACTCGATGACGCCTATGAGAATCTCGGCGCCGAGATGGTAAAGGAAGTGGCTTCCAAGACAAGTGACGTGGCGGGCGATGGGACTACTACAGCTACTGTGCTTGCCGAGGCTATATATAAGGAAGGGCTTAAGAACGTTACAGCCGGAGCCAACCCTATGCAGATAAAAAGAGGCATAGAGAAGGCTGTAGAAGCGGTGGTAGCTGAGCTCAAGGCTCTTTCTAAGGACATAAAGGAGCAGAAAGAAACGGCCCAGGTCGCGATGATCGCGGCCAATAATGACAGGCTTATAGGAGAAATAATCGCCGATGCTTTCACCAAGGTGGGCAAGGACGCTCCTATAAAGGTTGAAGAGGGAAAGAAACTCGATACTAACCTGGAAGTCGTGGAAGGTATGCAGTTCGATCAGGGGTATCTTTCTCCTTACTTCGTGACCGACGCGGAGAGAATGGAATGTGTGCTCGAGAACGCTTATATCCTTCTTTACGAGAAGAAGGTATCCAACATGAAGAGCCTGCTTCCGATACTTGAAAAGGTCGCTCAGGCAGGGAAGCCCTTCCTCATAATATCAGAGGAGACCGAGGGTGAAGCGCTGGCTACGCTTGTGGTCAACAAGATACGCGGCACTTTCTCTTGCTGCGCGGTCAAGGCGCCCGGTTATGGTGACAGAAGAAAAGCCATGTTGGGTGACATAGCCGTTCTTACCGGCGGAAAAGTTATATCCGAGGACCTGGGGATAAAGCTTGAGAACATAAAGCTGGAGGATCTCGGAAGGGCAAAGAGGGTAACTATCGACAAAGATAACACGACGATAGTGGAAGGCCCCGGCAGCACAGCCGATGTCCAGGCCAGGATAGCCCAGATAAAGGCCGAGATAGAAAAGAGCGATTCGGACTACGATAAGGAAAAACTGCAGGAACGCCTGGCGAAACTTTCCGGCGGAGTAGCCCTTATCAATGTCGGCGCGGCTACCGAAGTGGAAATGAAGGATAAAAAAGCCCGAATTGAGGACGCTCTTCACGCTACACGGGCGGCGCTCGAGGAAGGTATTGTTCCCGGCGGCGGCATAGCTCTTATCAGGACAGTATCGAAGATCGATAAGATCAAGGTGTCCGATAACGACGAGAAAGTAGGTGTAGATATAATCAGGAGAGCTTTAATGACCCCTCTCAAAAGGATCGCCGAAAACGCCGGCAAGTCCGGAGAGGTTGTTGTGGCGGAAGTCCTGAAGAGGAAAGATAAAGAAGGGTACGACGCGGAATCAGATAAGTACCTGGACATGGTCGAGGCGGGGATAATCGATCCCACTAAAGTGACCCGCAGCGCTCTTCAGAACGCGGCCAGCGTAGCGGCTCTTATGCTTACCACGGAAACGCTTATATGCGATGAACCGGAGAAAGAAGGCTCTGCCGGCATGCCCGGTGGAGGTATGCCTCCCGGAATGGGCGGCATGGGCGGTATGATGTAACCGTTCAGAGCTGTTAATGCGTTAGAATGGGGTCAGACCACGGGTAGATCGTGGTTTGACCCCATTCGTTTTTTAGATTGACTTAACCTTATATAATGTATAAAATAACATTGCTTCAGGGTAAGGTGATGTCTTCGGAAGAAGGGAAATTCCTTAGCCGGCGGTAGATCTGGCGCACGCGATGTAATTTGCCGGATAAGCCCGCGAGGCCGCGATAGCGGCCTGAATCCGTCAGAAACGGATGCCGACCGTAAAGCCGGGATGGGAGAAGTCCTAAAGATAGGTATATTAAAAATTGCGTATCCGGCCCTGAAGTGTTCTTCAGGGTTTTTTTATTGATCACCCAGCAGCTAACGCGCAATCTTAGTCAAACGGAGAGAACACAGTATGAAACTCAAACTTAATTCCATCCCCGAGGTCATAAAGGACCTGAAAAAGGGAAAGATGGTCGTGGTCGTGGATGACCCGTCCAGGGAGAACGAGGGGGATATAATAGCTTCGGCTTCAAAGATAACCCCGGAGACGATAAACTTCATGGCAAGGTACGGCCGCGGCCTCATATGCGTGCCCATGGAGGAGTCTATAGCCGAAAGGCTCGATCTTCACATGATGGCGCGCGAGGCGCAGGACCCGTACAAGACCGCATGGGCGGTGTCGGTGGACGCGAAAGAAGGTATAACCACCGGTATATCAGCCCACGACAGGGCTCTTACCATAAGGCTCCTTGCTGATAGTTCTTCGCGGGCCGAGGATCTTGTGAAGCCCGGGCATGTGTTCCCGCTCAGGTCCAAGGCGGGCGGGGTCCTGGTAAGAGCGGGGCATACCGAAGCCAGCGTTGATCTGATGAAACTCGCGGGAGAGCCTCTCATAGGGGTTATATGCGAGATAATGAACGAGGACGGGACAATGGCCCGTATGGACGACCTGGTGAAGTTCTCCGCGTATCACAGGCTCAAAATGTGCACAATAGAAGACCTTATCAAATACCGCAGGTCCAGGGAAAAACAGATAGAAAAAGTCGCCGAGGTAGATATGCCCACGCCCGCGGGAGATTTTCGCCTGCACGCTTACAGATCCATGATAGATGATTACCAGCACCTGGCTCTGGTAAAAGGAGATATAACGAAAGGAGACGTGCTGGTCAGGGTCCACTCGCAATGCCTTACGGGGGATATATTTCATTCCCGAAGATGTGACTGCGGAGACCAACTCGACAAGGCCATGAAAAAGATATCCAAAGCGGGTAAGGGAGTTATATTATATTTGGCCCAGGAAGGCAGAGGGATAGGGATACTTAACAAACTTAAGGCCTATGAGCTGCAGGACAAAGGTATGGATACGGTCGAAGCCAATGAAGAACTCGGGTTCAAGGATGATCTGAGAGATTACGGTATAGGGGCGCAGATACTGGCAGATCTCGGGCTCAAGAGAATACGACTTCTTACAAATAACCCCAGAAAAATAATAGGCCTTAAGGGGTACGGCCTGAAGATAGTGGAAAGGGTCCATCTTGAGACCGAACCGGGAGAGAAGAACAGGGCGTATCTGAAAACAAAAAAAGAACGCATGGGCCATAAACTCAAAAAAATATAGGAGGATGAAATGGCGGGAGCAAGGATAATAAAGGGCAGTATGATCTCGAAAAACAAAAAATTCGGGATAGTTGTGTCGCGTTTTAATGAGTTCGTTTCTTCCAGCATGTTGGATGGAGCGTGCGATACACTTGTAAAGCACGGGGTAAAAGAGGATGACATATCGGTCGTCTGGGTGCCGGGGGCCTTTGAGATACCCATGGTGGCCAAAAAGATGGCCTCGGGCGGTAAGGTCGACGGGGTAATATGCCTTGGAGCCATCATAAGAGGAGAGACTCCCCATTTTGACCTCATAGCCGCTGAATCCGCTAAGGGGGTAGCCAGCGTCGCTATGAACTCGGACGTACCCTGCGTCTTCGGGGTTATAACGACCGAAAATCTCGAGCAGGCGCTTGACAGGGCCGGAACAAAAAGCGGCAACAAGGGCAGAGATGCCGCGATGTCGGCGATCGAGATGTGCAATATTTACTCAGAGCTGGGATAAGAACAAAAAATAACACAAGGGATCGAGACCTGTTATGAGAAAAAGAACTCTTTCCAGGGAAATGGCGCTCAAGATCATATACGCCGCTGATATTACCAGGGAGCCTTTTGAGGATTCGTCCCGAAAGTTCTGGGAAAACCACGAGGTCGAGGAAGAAGAAGGTGTAAGGTCTTATGCCGATATTCTGGTAAGCGGCGTAGGGAATAACCTTGAAAGGATAGATGGTGTTATTTCCAAATACGCCGCTAACTGGGAGATAGGCAGGATGGCTACCATAGACCGGAATATCCTCAGAGTCGCCTCCTACGAGCTTTTGTTCTCCGATGATATCCCTCCCAAGGTCGCTATAAACGAGGCCATAGAGATGGCAAAGAAGTATGGCGACAGGGATTCCGGAAAGTTCGTCAACGGCATTCTCGACAAGATAAAGAGGGCGGAAAAGGATGACGGATAAAGAAAAGGACAATAAGGGAAAAGGAGGCGGACCGGGCACGGCCGATCTTCATGTGCATACCACTTTCTCTGACGGTATGCTGACGCCCGCTCAGGTTGTGGACCTCGCCCTGGGGATGGGCATGAGCGCCATAGCCATAACCGACCATGACTGTATAGAAGGGATCGCTCCGGCTATGGATGCCGCCCGGGGGACCGACCTTGAAATAGTTCCCGGCGTGGAGATCTCCGCCGCGATACGGGAAGACGAGATACATATACTGGGTTATTTTGTGGATTGGCGCAAAGGTCCTCTTGAGGAAACTCTTCAAAAGGTGAAGATAAACCGTGTTAAGAGGATGGAAAAGATCATTGCCCTTCTCGGTGAAAGCGGCATTAGAGTGGATGAGGATAAAGTTTTCGGCACTATGCCCGAAGGTACTGTGGGCAGGCTGCATCTTGCCCGGATAATGGTGGAAGGAGGCCTGGTGCGAAACGTGAAGGAAGCGTTCGACAGATATATCGGCGACGGAAAACCTTGCGGGGTAAGGCACGACAGGATAGATTTTACCAGGGCCATAAATATAATAAGGGATTCCGGCGGGGTGCCGGTTATAGCGCATCCGGCGACCATGGGGAAAGATGAGTACTTGCCCGATTATGTAAGAGCCGGTATAAGGGGCATGGAGGCCTTTCATATTAAACACAGAAAGTCGGTAAATAAAAAGTATCTCGATCTCGCCGAAAGATATGATCTTATAGTGACCGGCGGTTCGGATTGCCATGGTATGGGACCCGACAAGATCCTTCTTGGCAAGGTCACCGTAGGTCGTGAGGTGGTGGAAAAACTGCGGGAGGAATCCGAAAAGATACGCGGAGGTAAGCGGTAGAATGGATCGCTCCAAGGCGCGGGAATATATGGAGCTGGCCCTCGAGCTGGCGGCAAAAGCCGCCGGCAGGACATATCCCAACCCCATGGTGGGTTGTGTGATAGTTTCATCGGGTAAGATAGCCGGAAAAGGATACCATAAGCGCGCGGGTATGCCGCATGCCGAAGTGGCAGCCATAAGATCGGCCGGCAAGAAATGTTCAGGCGCGTCCATGTTCGTTACTCTGGAGCCGTGTGACCATTACGGCAGGACACCTCCGTGCACTAAAGCCATAATAGAGAGCGGCATAAGCGAGGTATATGCCGCCATGAAAGACCCCAATCCTTTGAATTCCGGAAGAGGGCTCCGCACCCTTAGAAAAGCGGGCATAAAGGTCCATTGCGGCGTTATGCGCGAAGAAGCCGCGTACATGAACAGAAAATACACCCGGTTCATTACCGGCGGCAGGCCATATATGACGCTGAAACTGGCCCAATCCCTGGATGGTAAAATAGCCGCTTCAGACGGCACTTCCAAGTGGATATCATCCCGCGTCTCAAGGGCCTCGGTAAAGAAGATGAGGTCCTCCTTTGACGCCGTTATGACAGGCATAAACACTGTTATGAAAGATGATCCTTGTCTTTTCGGTCCACTGAAAAAAGGATACAATACGGCGAGGGTCATAGTCGATTCAAGAGCAAGGATCTCTCTCCGGTCCAATATCATAAAGACCGCGGATGTTTCACCCGTCATTATAGGAACCACTGAACATGCTCCCGGGAAAAAAGTTCGCTCCCTCAGGGCGGTGAGAGGGGTTGAGATAGTTGCTGTAAAAAGTTCAGGAGGAAGAGTTGACCTCGGGTCCTTTCTCAAGGAACTTGCCGCAAGAGGAATGGTGAACGTGCTTGTCGAGGGCGGCGCTGAGCTTGCCGGTTCCCTTCTGGACGCGGGGTTCATCGACGAAGTCATTTTTTTTATTGCCCCCAAGATATTGGGGGGCGGCATGACATCTGTAAGAGGAAAGGGAGCGCCCAGCATAGGCGGGGCGGTCATGCTGGATAACGTAGAGGTAGAGACCTCGGGCGGGGATGTTCTCGTTAAGGGTATTATAAGGAGATAAGGGGTTTCTCGTATGTTCACAGGCATAATAACGGAGATAGGCACGGTCAAAGGTCTTTCGCCCGGGAAAGGATCGGCGCGTCTTGAGATATCCTGTATTAAGACACCGGCCGATATCCGCGAGGGCGACAGTGTAGCGGTGAACGGGGTCTGTCTGAGCGCGTTGAACCGTAAAAACCCCCTAGCTTTCGACGTGGTTGGTAACACTCTCGGGAATACCAATCTCAAAAGGCTGCGGCGGGGTGATAAAGTTAATCTTGAAAAAGCACTGAAGCTGGGAGATAATATCAGCGGCCACTTGGTATCCGGGCATATTGACGGCGAGAGAAAAGTAAAAAAGAATATCTCTACCCGCCTCGGACGGGAACTTGACATAGAGATGCTCCCGGGCGACGATAAATATCTGGTCTCAAAAGGTTCGGTAGCTGTAGACGGTGTAAGTCTGACCGTAGCTCGATCAAATAAGGGCTCGTTCAGCATATACCTTATACCGCACACCCTTGAGAACTCTACATTAGTTTCACGTAAGGCGGGGGAATATGTCAATGTGGAATATGACATGATGGGTAAATACGCGGCTAAAAGAGCCCGGGGGCCGATAACTTTAGACATGCTGGATGAAAAAGGGTTTATTTGACCAGAGGTTTATTAAAGAAAAGGGGGGTAAGATGAAAAAACTTGCAGCCGGTATAATGGCCCTTGTTATGGTCATGGCGGTCGCGGGTCCGTCGTCCGCGGATACGGCTCTTGACAAACTGGGAAGAGGCGCGGCCAATACGCTTACAGGGGTATTCGAGATCCCCAAAAATATGGGCGATGAATCCAAGGCCAACGGTATGTTCGCCGGATTCACCACGGGTCTTATAAAAGGGGTAGTGGATATGGTTATACGCGAACTTGTGGGGGTATACGAGATAGCTACTTTCCCCATACCGGTCCCGGCCGAGTACGGTCCTATACTGGAAGACCCCGAATATTTTCCGTTCAAGCGGGGTCTTTAGGTTTATTCTCATATCTGTTGACGGTAAATAATATTGGTGTTAATATAGGCTCAATATTATGTCAACCTGTCCGACGGTAAGCTATCGCGCGGGCAAAGTTTTCGGGGCGTAGCGCAGTTTGGCTAGCGTGCCACGTTCGGGACGTGGAGGTCCTGGGTTCAAATCCCAGCGCCCCGACCAACCATCTTTATACTTTTATGCGGGAGAAGAACAGGCTGCACATAATGTACTCGGGCCAGGTCCAGGGAGTGGGGTTCAGGTTCACCGTAGAAGGTCTTGCTTCATATCTCGGCATAAAAGGTTTTGTCAGGAACCTTGCCGACGGGAGAGTAGAGGTCGTTTGCGAAGGCGATGATGAGAGCATGGACGCGTTCCTGGCACGTATAGATGAAAGGATGGGCGCGTACATAAGCGACCGCCGCATCGACCGGCAAGAGGCCACGGATGAGTTTGCCTCTTTCGAGGTAAGGTTTTGACCCGCTTATTCCCGGGTCCTATTCTATGAAATATGTTATCATCTCGGACATTCATTCCAACTATCAGGCTTTAGAATCGGTGGCGGAGCATATATCCCGGGAGAACGCCGACAGGATAATATGCGCGGGCGACATCATCGGTTACGGAGCCGAGCCCGACCGTTGTATATCGATGGTATCCTCGTCCGGTTACGCTTGCGTAATGGGTAATCATGAGGCCGCGGTCCTGGGGCTGGTAGATATAACTTTTTTCAACGAATTCGCCGCCTCCGCCGTTGAGTGGACCAGAGACAACCTGACCCGTGAGGGGATGGAGTATATAAAGGCTTTACCTTACGTCCTGTCGGAAGAGGATATGAGTGTAACGCATGGCACGCTCCATTCCCCGGAAGAGTTCATGTACATGATAAGTTGTCACGCGGCCACGCGCACCTTGGAGGAAATGGTTCATCCGGTATGTTTTTTGGGGCACACGCATGTTCCCGGAGTTTTCACCTACACGGACGGGAACATATATCAGTCTTGTCCCGAAAAAGTGGAGATAGAGGATAACTCTAAATACATAATCAACGTGGGAAGCGTAGGCCAGAGCCGGGACAACGACCCCCGGGCTTGCTATTGCGTATACGATACCGAAAGGTCCACGGTAGAGTTCCGGCGCGTGGAATATGACGTCAATACCGCCAGAAAAAAGATAATAGATGCCGGTCTTCCTCGTGTGCT
>CAYVIW010000026.1:0-33001 GCA_964451815.1 uncultured Planctomycetia bacterium
CTAAAAGCGGTGTACCGTCCAACATATCAACTTCAGAGAAAGTGATCTCGTCCCCTTTCACTCCTTCAAGTTTAACTACAGAAAACCCGATGTGATTCGGACGGTGAGGACTGCGTATAGCGAATATGCCGTGCTCGGCATCTTCAAGAAACGGTTTGTCTGTAAGCTTTGCCTCTTTCGAGCGATTAAAATGATAGATCAAGATAGCATGGGAAAACCCTTCAATATCCTTTAAGCCAGCTTTATATTCAGGGAATACTCTGGCAGTACCGCTAACTCCCCTTTTAAACTTGCCCTGAATGGGCATACCTTTAGATTCTTTATATGGTGTCTTGATAATTCCTATGGGTTTGATTGCAATTGTTCTTTTCATTTAATCTACTCCACCAACGCCGAAGCGAGCGACATCATCGACTTACTATAAACCGGCAATCGGCCACCCGAAGGTCCTTATAAAAACTCTCTTTGACATAACCTGCTATCTCCTGTCTATTTACAACAATTTTCGCGTCTCTACATTGCTAAAAAAAGGTATAAAATCATTTCGCTCGTTCATCTGCGGATTTTCTTACAATAATCCTTTGGACCTAAAAATATTCTCCACTATTGATCTCGCGACCTTACCGGAAGGATTTTCCCCTCCTGTAATGTTACACGCGAATACGCATGTTGTGCCGCCACTCTCCAGAAAACCGACAAACCAGCCCAGATTCCAATTCTCATCAGCATCCATGCCTGATCCGGTCTTGCCGTAAAGTGCGCCTTTTTCGGTTTTCTCAACCAGCATAATATCACGCAATATCCCGATATTCCCCTCTGAGAACGGAAGCTTTCCATCCAGCAGCTTGTTTAAAAGAGCGGCCTGCTCATCAGCGCTGATCATTATTGATACGGTATCCGGTCTCGGAAGCCAGAAGATATCGATCCCAGCTGAAATATCCTCTGAGCCGTACCCTATCTTGCCGATATATTCTTTCATCCGGGCTTCGCCGATCTCACGAGCCAATATCTGATATGCAGGAACAGCTGATACCCTAAAGGCTTCCCGGAGCGTTAAGTCCTGATCCCATCCATCGATAAAGCGTTTAACACCGTCCCATTTATACCACGGCTCGTCTGCTCCATTGATCATCCCAAGCTCAAGGCCGATCAGGGTATTGTAAATTTTAAATGTCGAACACGGCGAAAGACGGCGCGCGCTAAGTTCCGAATCAATGTTAACCGTCTCCCCTGTTGTCCGGTTATAGATCACCAGTGCCGCGTCATAACCTTGTAAAAGAGCTTTATCGATCTCCCGTGCAAAAGAAACGACAGAAATTAGAAGAAAGCACATGAATATTGCAATGGTCTTATTTATCATATTTATTTTTCCGCCACAATGAGCATTTCAAAGTCATCGGTGGTGAGTTTATCATTCCTTGAAAACGCTCCGAGCTTTGCCCCGAAGATATCGATTTTTTTATACCCGAGTGACTTTAAAAGCCACGTTATCTCACTCGGTAAGTAATAACGCTCGTTTGACTGGATCTCCTTCTTATCGCCGTTGTCATCCTCAATAACCGTTGTGTGATAGCCACGGAAAGTTATCAAATCAAGTGTACAATCCTGATATTCGGCGTTTCCTTCTTTTTTCTGTGTCTCATAGAATTCCTTAACCGAATGTAACAGCGGGAATAAGCCATTTAGCGTGGTAAAGATCAGCTTTCCGTTGTCTTTTAAAGTCTTCGTAGCATTCTTGAGGATCTCAAAATTCATCTCATCCGTTTCCATAAGCGAAAACCCTGCTTCACAAAGCATAATCGCCAAATCAAACTCACCTGCAAATGGTAGGTTGCGGGCATCTTGCCTTTGGAAATCGATCTCAAGATTCTGCTCTTTAGCTTTTTCCTTTGCCCTGCCGAGCAGAGAATCGGACAGATCTATACCGGTCACGTTATATCCTCTTTTTGTCAACTCAATCGTGTGCCGCCCGGTACCGCATCCAATATCGATGATCTTCAATGATTTGTCGTTCTTGATTTCTTTCTCAATAAAATCGCACTCGCCGATTGTGCCTTGCACGAAACATTCACTATCGTACTTCTGGGCATAATTTTCATACAACTCTTCATACCATTGTTTCATTATCGGATCCCCATTACGTTTTTTATAAACAATTTAATGTTCTAAATAACTTCCATATCATATCGCGCCACTGTAACCAGCGGTCATCCAAATGTTCTAATATAGACTCTTTTTACCTTAACTATTCCTCCCGATTTATCATATGGATCATTTCACAGAGTCTGCCATAATCATGCATATTAAAGTTCATCACCAGGCGCGGCAAGCTGAGAAATTCCTTTTCCTGAATTTCTTTTCTGGTCGGAGGCGATACTTTTATTTCACCGCTCGTTAAAATGTCCTTGAATTTTTTGTTTATCGATTTTAGCTTCCTGCCGGAGATCTCCTTATTCAATCTCAATACTGTCAGGTCCTTAACATATCTGATCGAATGATAAACTCTATAAAAATTTTCAATACAGCTTATCGTCTCTTCAGCGTTCTTCGCGATATGAAAAAGATTTAAATCCTCTTCGCCGATGAACCGCTTTTTCACCAACTGGTTATAAACAAAGTCCATCCAGGAGGTCCAGTATGAGCAACCTTCGGGCTCCATTAATATTATCGGTCTGGGTTTGGATTTTCCCGTCTGGATCAGCGTAAGCATTTCAAAGCCTTCATCCATAGTGCCGAACCCGCCGGGAAAAAGGACTGTCGCGTCTGTCTCCTTAACAAATATCAGCTTCCTGGTAAAAAAATATTTATAGTTTATTATTTTATCTTGTTCATCTATATATGGATTGGGTGCCTGTTCAAAAGGGAGACGGATATTCAACGCGAATTCTTTCCCCGGCGCGGCCCCCTTATTGCCTGCCTCCATGACCCCGGGACCGCCTCCCGTCACGACCATATATCCTTTTTTCGTTATTTCCCTGGCTAATGTTTCAGCCATTTTGTATTCGGCTGAATTTTTTTCCGCTCTCGCGGATCCGAAGATGATCACCTTTTTGACCGATCTATACGGTGAGAATATTTTAAAAGAATATCTTAATTCTTTAAGCACGTTGTTTACAAGTTTCAGATCCGGCTTGTCGGCGAATTCCTTACCGAGCTTGATAGCCGTTGTCAGCATCTCGCGTAATAAATATTCTGTCTCCACGGAGCCGCATCGCCCGGCAAGCTGATCTATCAGATCATCCGCTACTTTATCGCCAGTTTCATAATCTTTCTGTATTCGTTTCATGAGCTAAACTGCCCCCTGAAAAGGGTCACACCTGTTTCACCTTTTTCTTATTGATCTTCGCAAGGCGGATACTGCAATGGTGCCTTCCCGACGGATTCCAATATGACCGGCTTCAAATCCCATTCATCCGCTTGCTTGAACTCTTCAAGCTCGACAAAGAAACGCCATCCTTCGCCATAATCAAAAAGGAATAACATTGTATCCCCCGGTTGCTTGAAAACTTGCTCTATCTTTGTACGTTTGACACTTTTCACATGTGGATCCGGTGGCTCAACATCATCAAGATCATAAAACAGTTCATAGGCTTTTTCTGAATCATGGTACTTCTTAAGATTACTGTAAAAACCGAAGCAATGATCAAAATAAAAACCAAAGGCTTGCGTAATTACCTTAGCGAAGTTATACAGGCTCTTTGTTTCAGGGATCTGAATTTTGCGGATAATTCGATTTTCTTTTGTTGGCGGACGATCGCCATGGAGCCATATGTTAAATATGCAGTACCAGAGTGCCGGCTTGCCTTTAACATATGGCCTCTCAAGTTTTCTTTTTCTCTTTGTCACTTTAGGCTTCTTTTGTGGAGCCGGAACCAGATCATCGATCACTCTAGCCACCTTATGGCCGCAAGTACCGCAAAATCCATGAAGCACAACAACACCATCTAATTCCGCGTGATAATCAACAATGGCCGCCGCCTTCCGGCACTCCCCACACCAGACGTTACTTAAAAACAACCGTCTCTTATCTGCCGGTAACCCCATCCATAATTTTAATGCCTCTTTTTTCATAATTGCCTGACTCCCGTTTACCCCTCTCATGTCCCATTACGCTATAACTTTTTTCTTCCCTCTTAAACGCTGAAACGGCAGAACTGATCTCGTCGAAAGTAACCGGATAATAATTCCATACCTCCACACATAGGTTAACGACCAAGGACTTGTCATTCAAACGCTTGACCTTATATTTCTCATGGACGTGCCCGCAAAAATTCCACGGCACATCCGGGTCAGCGTACTCAGCCCTATGCGTCATACAGATATCCTTTGAACCATGGTGGATATACATCTTTGTGATGATCGTCTTAAGGCTGTTATTCCGGTCGTGATTACCCTTGATAAAGATGAATTTGCCGTTAAGCTTTCTTTCAAAATCACGGCAGCGTTCTTCTCCGCCTTCTTTCCCGCCTTTAAAGATAAAGTCACCAAGGAAAAATACGGTATCTTCAGGCTTAACCCTCTCGTTATGTTTACGGATGATCACTTCGTTCATTTCTTCAACAGCCTCAAACGGTCTGTTGCAATACTTGATAATATTGGCGTGCGAAAAGTGATAATCCGATGTCCACCAGTAGTTCATTGTTTTATCCTGTTAATTTCTTTTTGCTCATCTTATGCAACGGCTTTCCGCGATCATTGAGCCTTAGGAAAAATGTTGTTATCCCCATAAAGATCTGCTCCAAAAGTTATAACTGATTCGGCAAAGCGCCGTATAAATCCTTTGATAGATCCGACTGCCAGTATTCTTTTGTATCAACATCCATGATCGTGAGCTTGCCCGACCAACCGGCACCGGTATCAAGGTTCCAAACATTACACGCGTGTATCGGCTTTAGTGTGTTGTAAAGCTCTGTCGTCGTGTGTCCGATAAATATATCCTCATACTTGCCTAATTGTCGTTTGCGGCCAGCTAATTCCATCTTCCAAGCCATATCAAGAAGGGTTCTATCCCAGACTAACACATCCACACTATGGCTTTTAAGAAATAGATCAGCATTGAATCCTCCATGCACGAATATCTGTTCATCGCGTTCGACCCAAAGCTGGCCGTTCTTCAGGAAATCAATATGCTCCTTTGGCATGGGACCGCCGTTATATGAAGCCATGGTCCGGTCACCGCCCTGGCTTGTCCATATCTCCGGCATATCGCCTTTAAGCGACCAATCCAGCGCCCACATATCATGATTGCCAATGACCAGATCACAATGTTTGACCTTTAAAAGATCATCAATGCACTGTTTGACTTCAGGGTAGCCGTCACAAACATCGCCCATCACGATCAGGCGGTCTTTCTTATGATCAAACTTTGAGCGCTCAAAGCACTGTGTCATTGCCTTATAGGCGCCATGTATGTCACCAAGGGCAAAGGTTTTCATTCCCATCCTCTCGGCTGTTTCCATGTTTTCTCAAACGCAATATTTTCATTAAGCGCCTCAATGGGCTCAATGAGAAAACGTTCAATTATCTTCGCCGTCTCTGACAAAGTTTTCGGCGCGTGCTGAATATCTCCCTTTTTCAAAAACGCGTTCCACAGCGTCTGCCTGTCGGATTTTTCATCATAAATTTCATCAGCAAACAAAGGTTTTTTATTGGGAATATCTGTCTTTCGATTATTAAAGGTTTTCTTTATGGCGCTGGCTATATTCGCCCCCTTAAATTCAAACTGCCTCGTCATAAGCCAGATATCATAAAAATCTTTCATCCTGCTATTCAAAAGACCGAGCTTAATCATAGCTTCAAATTTTTCACTGATCACACTTTCTTGAGGGTATCCGTTTAAATGCGGTTTCGGAAAATCTAAAATAACCGGATAATCAATAACTTTGGTTTTTGGGTAGACAATGTCCCCAAAACCCACGTCAATCTGCATTGGAATCTCCGCACGGTCTAAAAATCCGGTAAATTTTACTCTAACTCCTTCGTAATCCGCATCTTCCTTAATCTTCAACCCCTTAACAGTTTGGGAATCAAACTTTAGCCCATCTGGATCTACGCTGGTGTCGCATGCGTCTCTCATCACTTTTTCGATGGTCTCAACCTCGTTATCAAACCGCGCTAAGAAATCAATATCAAGCGTTGTTCTTCTATCAGGTATTTGCCATACCGCGAACAAAAGCGCTCCCTTCAATACAAACTTATCAGCATATTTTGATTTGCTGAAGCGATAAAGAAACCGTTCCATGCCGTAATACTGCATCACTTCCGCAAAGGGGCGATTGGTTTCTTGAGCCTTATTTTTTAGTCTTGCCTTGATTGAGGCTTCTATATTTTTTACTTCTTTGTTCATATCATTGTTTCCAGTATGGGTTTTATAATCCTGTCAACACGGCAAATTTTAGCGTATTTCATAATATCCGTAGGTTTAATATGTTTCTCGGCAACAGAAATCTTGAGCGCTTCTCTGGCAACATTTATTCCAATTCTATTGCGAAACTTGAAACAATCAGCCACAGTCTTTGCGAGGCTGTAAATTTTAACCGTATGACCTTCTATATCATGTTGCTCCACACCAGCGCTCCAAGTCTTTTGTGAAAACCGATAAAACTTTACGGGCGGATATTTTATTTTATTCGCACGCGCACCAGTTGGAATAGCAATATCAACAAGACGTGGTATTTCATTAGTCGCCCCATAAAAATACAGTGCTGATAGAAGACAGATTACTCCTTTTGATGTTTGAAGTGATGCAATGAGATAATCAGGGTGCGAACCTATATCATCTTTAGTAATTTTGTAAAGCCCCCTGCCAACTTTTTCTATTTTTCCTTCATCCTCAGCCTTCTTAATTTGATCAGGATGGAATCCGGCTTTTCGGATCGAAGAGAATCGAGCTACACCACCATGAGTTTTAAAGTAATCAATTATATGATTCGTTTTTTCCTTCATTAAGCCTCCGTATTTTTCGTCATTACTTGTGCATAAGTATAAGCGTTTTGTACGAAATTGTCAACGGTTATTTCTCGATCCTAATGTTCACTATTTAGTGAAAATTACCGGTCGAGTGAACATTATTAAATGTCTGCTGGTGATAAATGTCCACTGTTTAGTGGACATTTGCGAGTAATAGACATTTAGAGTGCGCCTAGCACCCCTCTTTCTCCAGATTTCGATATAAACCATTTATTTTATGATATTTATACCAAGATATGGGTCTATTTTTGTCACAAAAAGTATATATTATTTGTGACAAATTGATCCCCGCTTTCGCGGGGATGACAGCAGGCTGTTGCCGCAAAAATTATGCGCGTTTTGGACATGGGTATTCTTGGCGTAGAACAGTTGTACTATGCTATAGAACAGCTGATTATAAAAGCCCTTGGGATTTGAAGACGTCTTGAACGATTTTCTTCGCGGTCGCGCCGGACGGGGTCTCCTCTCCGGTAATATTACAAGCGAATACGTATGTTGTATCGCCACTCTCAAGAAAGCCGACAAACCAGCCTAAATTCCAATTGTCATCAGAATTCATGCCCGATCCGGTCTTGCCGTAAAGCGCGCCTTTCTCGCTTTTCTCTACCAGCATAATATCTCGCAGTATTGCGATATTCTCCTCAGAAAACGGAAGTTTGCCATCCAAGAGTTTATTTAAAAGAACTGCCTGTTCATCAGCACTAATTTTTATTGATATGGTATTCGGCCTCGGAAGCCAGAATATATCGATCCCGGCTGAAATATCCTCTGAGCCATACCCGATCTTTTCGATATATTCTTTCATCCGTGCTTCGCCGATATCCCTTGCCAAGATCTGATATGCCGGAACAGCCGATACCCGGAACGCTTCCTTAAGCGTCAAATCCTGATTCCATCCATCAATAAACCGCTTAACGCCATCCCATTTATACCACGGTTCGTCTGCTCCATTGATCACCCCAAGCTCAAACCCGATCAAAGTATTGTATATTTTAAAAGTCGAACACGGCGAAAGGCGGCGCGCGCTAAGTTCCGGATCAATGTTAACCGTCTCTCCTGTTGTCCGGTTATAGATCACCAGTGCGGCGTCATAGCCTTGTAAAAGAGATGTGTCTATCTCCTGAGCAAATAAAAGCGTCCCCGAGAAAAGAATACTGAAACACAATGTTACAACTTTTGTGGCTTTCATTTTTTATTACTCCACCAGCGCCGCGGCGAGCGACATCATAAGCCCTGAGCAAGCCCCGCTGTATACTGCGGGGCGCGTCGAATGGGTTGACTTACTATAAACCGGCCATCGGCCATCCGAATGTCCGCATGAAAACTTTTTTGTTCATATTCTCCAAAAAGGGGGCACACCTGTTTTTCCCACGTAGGGTTTGATATCCAAAAGCGGGGTTCCGTCTAACATATCGACCTCCGAAAAAGTGATGACGTCGCCTTTTACGTTCTTTATTTTGACGATAGAAAATCCTATATGATCCGGGCGGTGCGGGCTGCGTATGGCGAATATACCATGTTCGGTATCCTCTAAAAAAGGTTTGCCGCTGAGATTTTCCTCTTTTGAGCGGTTAAAATGATATATAAGAATGACATGTGAAAATCCTTCAATATCCTTTAGGCCCACCTTATATTCACGAAATATCCGGACTGTACCGGTGACCCCTCTTTCAAACTTTCCCCGAATGGGCATGCCTTTAGGGTCTTTATAGGGCGTGCTGATCACGCCTATGGCTTGATGGTAATAGATCTTTTCATTATTAGAATGTCACCACCTTATCGGATCCTTTAACGATATCGTACATGTCCTTCATGGTGTTGATCGGGCACATTTCTGTACCTCCCTGATCCCGTAGTTTAATACATGAACCGCAAGCGTAAATTTTGCCGCCCGAGGTAACAAAGTTCTCAGCCTGCTCGATCGTGTTGAATTTATCATTGCTTATATTCTGATATTCAACGCCCTTTCCCATAAAAAACACTTTCACTTCGTCCTTTTGTCCAAGCGCAAAATTACCGTAACGCAAAGCGTTCCAGCAGGTCTCAGCGTCATTGCTCGCGATAACAATTCCTATTTTCACATGTCCCCCCTTTCTTTAAATAACAGTTTCTATCTATTGTCGTTAGTTATAAAGATATCTCCTCGCAGTATTCCAAACTTTGTGAAGCATACGCGCGATGTCAATAAGATCGTGAGCAAAACACTTATTATAGTGCTTACAACAATGCTGATCATGATCATTATCTGATATTTTATGGCGACTTCCGGACTGGCTCCGCCGAGAATAACTCCTGTCATCATACCGGGCAGGGCCACTATACCCATGGTCGCCATTGAGGCGATCGTCGGTTTAAGGGCGAGGCAGATGCTTTCTTTCATATACGGCCGCATGGCTTCATGATGTGTGCTCCCAAGTGAAAGCACGTAGAGATACTTTTTGGTGTCTTTCCTGAGACTCTTATAGAAAGTGTCTATACCCACAATATTGCCTCGCAAAGAATTGCCTAAAAGCATTCCGCCAAGAACGATCAGATATCTGGCATCAAAGATATTATCAAGACGTATGACAAATATATTGATGTAAAAGATGACCGCGAGCGTCGCCAGAGCGAACGATACAAATATCGGCATAAGGATCTTGGCAGGCTTCATTGATGAGCCGTGTATCGCTGAAAAAACCGCGACCAGTATCATCACAATAAGCCACAAGATATTAATTACGGCGTTGTTCCATAAAAACAGGTATTTTAAAAAAACACCGATAAGTACAAGCTGGACCGTCATCCTGCCGGTGGAACCCAAAAGCGGTTTTATAAGTCCAAGCCCGTAAATACGGCTTAGAACAACGGGCACTACAAGCAGTAAAAATACCAACAATAATGAATAGATGGAAATGTCTATCGTTTCCAAGCTTTTTTCTCCAGGTCAAAAACTTTCACATCAGGGCTCTCCAGCCATACAGGGTCATGCGATATGCTGACAACTGTCCAATCCCTTCTCCCGATAAAAAAATTCGCGGCCTTTTTCTTGAGATCTTTATCCAGCGCCGATGTGATCTCATCCAAAAGGAACACATCCCGTTTCAACAGGGCGGAAACAACAATAGAAACTCTCTGCCTTTCTCCTCCCGAAAGATCAGAAATGTCTTTATTGAGAAGATCACGGCTTAACTCAAAGAGATCCATCAGTTCATAAAGGTTCTCTTCGCTGAAATCCAAAGCTTGATTTGTTCTGATTCCGGCAACAAACGCGAACCAGTCTAATACTTTATAGTCTCCGATGCTGACATCCTGATCGACAAACGCGACTTTTTGCCTTACTTTCCAAACAGTGTGCTTGTCCACAGGAATTCCCTCGAAGAATACTTCTCCTCTCTGGGGCTCTACAAATCCCAGAACAAGACCGAAGAGTGACGATTTGCCGATCCCCGATCTGCCCAACAAGACAACCTTTTCACCTCTGGCGATCTCAAGAGAAAGATCATTGAATATCTTTTTCCCTGAAAAACCCAGATCTATCTTATCATATCTGATCATATCAAAAATCTGTGATTACCTGTAGACCTTCTAACTTTTCGAGCCCACTTGTCATTTGTCACATTTTGACCCTAAAGATATTATTTTACCAAAGAAAGGATAACGAACAAGCTTTAACCTTTTTTCTGTGACGGTATCGCATATTTTCTCGACTTTTTATCCACTCTTCTGAAAGGATGCTATCTAACAAAATAGGTGTGGCCCCTTTTTTAGAAGAGTAGTATCCCTACTACACCGCCGGCGAGGATGACGATCACCGGGTGGAGTTTTTTCTCAAAGGCGACCAGGAGAACGAAAGCCGCGAGCGCTATGCCAAGATCAAGCCATCCTTCAATGGCCATGACCCCATAGGACCATACCGCGAAAAGGATAAGGCTCAGGACCCCGAGCTGAAGGCCTTTACGCAACCTTCTAAAATGATAGTTTTTACTGAACCTGTCTATGAACGGTAAGATAAGGGTCAGTATTATCATCGACGGCAATATTACCGCTAACGTCGCCGCTGCCGCCCCGATCACCCCATGCACACGGAACCCCGCGAACGTCGCGGCGTTGATGCCGATCGGCCCCGGTGTTATTTGCGCGATAGCGAGTATCTCAGCCATCTCGCTGAAGAGGAGCCAATTTCTGTTCGCAACAAGCTCATGCTGGATAAGCGGGATCGTTACCAGCCCGCCGCCGTAGGCGCCCAGACCTATAACAACAAAACTACAGAAAAGCTCTATCAATATTTCCATTACCTCAGGCCTCTTTTATCCATTGCACCTATCACATTATTTTTTGTCGAAAGTTAAGTTCTCTCCCGGGGAAATAACCAATATCCGAGAATACTCGCGGTGACCAGTCCGAATATTGGATGCATACCTCCGAAGCCCACTATTACAACACCAACCGCGCATACGAGAAGATGCGTCCATTTCCGCAATAATGACCGCCCGAGAATAAAACCCGCGAAAGCTAATTGTCCGGCAACCGCGATAGCGCAGCCACGCAGAAAAGCATCCACTTTTGGGTAACTAAAAAATGGCAACAATACACCCGCGACAAGAAGTATAACACAAAATGAAGGCAGGACCGTGCCCATAACTGCAAAAGCCGCGCCACGCTTACCCATCATACGCGAGCCCAGAAGATAAGCTACGTTCACCGCTATAACACCCGGAACAACGGTCGCCAGCGAAATGACGGATATAAAATCACTTTCTTTAAGCCACCCGCGTCTAATGACCAGCTCATGCCTGATAACCGGCAACATGGCCAGCCCGCCGCCCAATGTGAAAAGACCTATCCTGAAAAAGGCGAAAAAAAGAGTTCCGAACGAAACCCTGTTTTTGGCTTCGACCGAAGCCGTATCTTTAAAATGTTCGGGGGTCTTTTCTTTTTCCTTATACATTCCCTGTCTCCCGGAGACTTTCCTGACCTTACTATCGTTACAGCTCATCTTCGCTGAGAGCGGCGGAGAAACGCGCCTGGTAGTCCGTTCTCATGCCTTCAATATGGATAAACGGCCCCTGTTCTCCAGTTTTGAGAATCCGAATTCAGACCGGATCCACTCGAAGGTTTTCGGATGATAAAAGAACACATGAGTTCGATCGCTATTATAATGCCACGCTCTGAAATCGATGTTTTCGGGCAGAAGTTCGGTCATGCACACCAACGCGCCTGCCGGCCTCAAAAGAGACCTCAAAAGACCGAACTCCCTCGCGGGTTGGTGAAAATGCTCCACTACCTCGCAGCAGACGATAAAATCGTATTCATCGTCGAGTTTAGACCGGTCATCACAAAAAAAAGGGTCATACAGTTCGACCCGGTATCCTTTATCTCTGAGGAGCTTGGCCGCGACAGGCCCTGTGCCAGACCCGAAATCAAGCCCTCTGCTCTCTTTGCCGAACATCTTCTCGATAGCCGAAACAACAGGCTCAACGAATTTCTGATACCTGGAGTCCTCGACATCATTGTTATGTTCCTCATACCTTTTCCGTTCATCCTCTTTTGAGATATAATATTCCGGGGCAAGGAATACCGCGTAACATCTGAGGCAGCGGTAATATTTCCTGTTATATATTTCACGGAAAAAAGGCGCGGTAGCGTGACATAGCTTACATTGCGCCTTGCGGTCATCACTGACGGACGGTTCCTGAAAAGGATATTCCTGACATTTATCCGACATGGTCATGTTATTTTGGATAACGATCCCCAGGGGTTAATTGATATTGATATACAGGCCAGGCGGTGTGGCGGATCGGCGATTTCTTGTTACGTTTCACGGGTTGACCCCGAAAAGACTGTCTATCTCTTCTTTGTTCTTTGTCTGGTAGAAACGTTCCACCATGCCTCTGCCTGACCTTACTGTATGCATAAGATGGCATTTAAGGTCCTCTACTCTGGCGGACGCGGCGCTGAAACTTCGTAGCCCTATCTCAAGGAGTAAAGGATAATACTCCTCGAACGCGGCTATCTCACCGCACAGGCATATTTCCTTGCCGAGTCTTCTGCCTTCGGCGGCGACCATTTCCATAAGCCTGACCAGCGACGGATGCATGATATGATACCTTTTCTCGATAAGCTGGTTCCCCCTTGAAGCCGCCAACGTATATTGTATAAGATCATTAGACCCTATATTGGCGAAGTCCACTTCTTCAAGAAGACTCCCGGCCATAATAGCCGCGGAAGGCGTCTCTATCATTATCCCCTCCTTGATATCACCCCTGTGGGGTAATTTTTCCGCCCGGAGCTGGTCGATGGCGGATGCGACCACCTCTCTGTAGCTTTCGATATCTTTCCGGTCGGAGACCATGGGGTAAAGCATACGGGCCTCGCCGTGAAGTGAGGCGCGTAGTATGGCCCTGATCTGCGTAAGATATATATCCCGGAAAAGCTCCATCGCCCGGGCGCCGCGTATACCAAGATCGGGGTTCTCCTGCTCCGGAAGGGTTATATACCCCGGCATCTTATCTCCTCCTATATCCAGCAGACGTATGACCACGCTTTTCCCGTCGGCCTCCTCAAGTATATGCCTGTAAACCTTAAGCCATTCTTCCTCGGAAGGCGGCGCGTTCCTGTTGCCCAGAATGAACTCAGACCTCAACAGCCCGATGCCGTCATAATTCACATCTTTCAAGAGCTCTACCTCTCCGGGAGAACTTATATTGGCCTTAAGCGATATGCGTTCGCCTTTTTGTGTTATGGCCGGCTCTCCTATTTTCGTCAGGCAGACCTCTTTCCTCTTTAAAAGAATATCTATCTTTTCCTTGTAACGGGCGTCCGTATCCCGGTCCGGGTCTATTATCACCCTTCCGCCGGGACCGTCCACTATAAGGCTGCTGCCGCAATCTATATTATTTTTGATGTCGATGCCGAATATGACCGGAACGCCGTAATTTCTAGCCAGTATCGTAGCGTGTGTGGTAAAACCCCCTTCCTCTGTAACGAACGCCAGCACATGTTCCCGGGGTATGCTCATTATCATAGAAGGGGTCAGTCTTTCGGCGACGACTATTACAGCCTGCCTATCGCCTATCGGACACTCGAATTTCCCCGAACTGCCGCTGAAAGAGGAGATTATCCTGTTCTTTACGTCTATCATATCGTGTGTTATTTCGGCAAAATGAGACTGTTTGTCCCGAAGCTGATCTATATATCCGTCAAAAGCGTCGCTTACGGCATGTTCGGCGTTGATCAGTTTGTCTTTTACGAGTTTTTCGGCCTGACCGCGCAATGTTCGGTCCTCGAGTATCATATTGTGCGCCCGGAATATCTCGTCTCCGATCTTTCCGAACATCTTTTCGGATACTTTCAGCATATCCCGCATCGACAGGGCCGCACTTTTGTACGCTTCATTTAAACGCTCTATTTCATCCGGCACTCTCTGAGCGTCTATTACATAATGCGGGATGTTCTCATCGACCTTCTCACTGTACAGACATGAGGTCCCGCGGACCATACCCGGGGCCGCGGTTATACCTTTAAGTGTTTTCATCTTATCCCTTTGTTATTATTCTTACTGCCCGGACGAAATTCTATTCCTATTCATACCTTAGAGCTTCTATCGGGTTCAGCCGCGAGGCCTTCCTGGCGGGCCAAAGACCAAAGAACATCCCCACCGCTATAGAAAAGGTCACGGCGAGAACTATATTGGAGATCTCCACTCTGGTGGCCCAACCAGCGAAAAACGACATCGATACCGCTATCATTATACCAAAAAAGACCCCTATCGCTCCACCCGTAAGGGTCATTATTACCGATTCTATAAGGAACTGCGTCATTATATCTCTGGGGCGGGCGCCAAGCGCTTTACGCAGACCGATCTCTCGCGTGCGTTCCGTCACTGAAACAAGCATTATGTTCATTATGCCGATACCTCCCACAAGAAGCGATATAGCGGCAACACTGCCCAGCAGGATACCCATTGTGCGCGTGGTCCCGGTAAGCATCTCCTGTATCTCGCTCATATCGCGTATATGAAAAAAATCTTCCGGATTCCTGTGAATACGGTGTCTTCTTATTATGATCTCTTCTATACGGCGGCGGGCCGTTTCTATCAGTGTTCCGTCCCGCACTTCCACATAAATGCCGTCCAGATAATCCTTGCCCAGCAACCTGTGCATGGCGGTGGTAAGGGGAACATATACTACATCGTCCTGGTCTCTCCAGCCCCTGGCTCCCTTTTCGGGAGCCAGGCCGATAACCTTGAAACTGATACGGTTGATCCTTATCTCCTCGCCTATCGGGTTGCTTGTTCCAAAGAGTTTATCCGCCACTGTTAAGCCGACTATCACGACCCGCTCGCGCCTCGCGAGCTCCTCGGGAGTGAACCATCTACCCAACTGGGGTATGGTGGCCCGCATTTCTCCGTAGTCATAACCCACCCCTTCGATACTTGTATGCCAGTTACCGCTGCCATAAACCGCCTGGCCGCTTCCGCCCACGTAACCCGTAACTCGCCTTACGAGCGTTTTCAAGTCTTTGATAGCGTCGACGTCGGCCGGAGTAAAACGGGTAACTGACCCTGTCGCACTGGCAACTCCCCTCAGTCTGGCGGAACCGCCTCTTATCATTAAAAGGTTCGAGCCCAGAGAACGTATCCTTTCCTCCATAGAAGATCTGGCTCCCTGGCCGAGAGCCAGCATGGCTATGACCGCTCCAACGCCAAAAAGCACACCTAGGATAGAAAGAAAAGACCGCACCTTGTTAGCCGATATCGCTCTGAAAGACTGCCGTATATGTTCTGTAAGCTCCACCTTCATAGAGCCATGCTGCCCTTCGGCAAGCACCGCCTCCAGGGAGATCTTTTCTTCCGCCGCCGGGCGTGTCTTTCGCGTGGTTTCATCCGAGACTATCTTTCCGTCTCTCATCATTATAACGCGCCCGGCGTAAGAGGCGATCTCTTTCTCGTGCGTTACCATTATAACCGTTTTGCCCCGGTCGTTAAGCCCCTTCAGGATGGACATTATCTCTTCTTCGCTTTTTGTATCAAGGTTACCAGTGGGTTCGTCGGCGAGTATCATCGTGGGGTCGTTCACTAAAGACCTGGCTATAGCCACTCTCTGCTGCTCGCCTCCCGAAAGTTCATTCGGCAGATGTTTTTCCCGGTGACCGAGCCCGGTACGGTTCAATTCCTCGCGCGCCTTTTCTATGCCTCCGGTCTTACCAGAATAAATAAGGGGAAGCTCGACATTTTCCAGCGCTGTAGTCCTCCTTAAAAGGTGGAACTGCTGAAAAACGAACCCGGCCAGCGTGTTCCTGAGATAAGCCAGTTTGTCGTCCGCAAGATATGAGACATCCGCATCGAAGACCTTATAACTGCCGCTGTCGGGTCTGTCCAGAAATCCAAGAACATGGAGAAGCGTAGATTTACCCGAACCCGACGGTCCCATTATAGCTATGAATTCTCCCCGTGAGATACTGAGCGATACATCACGCAGCGCGGGAACGGCTATATCGCCTTTACCGTAAGTTTTATTTATACCTTTGAGCTCGATCATTGGCGTCTTCTTCTGTCGAACGGCATGAACGGATTGGTGCCCCTGTCACTTCTCGCGGGCAGATGGTCCGCGCCCGGTATTATGACATCGTCTTCCGGCGTAAGGCCTTCGGTTATTTCGGCCAACCTATCGTTGTTAAGACCCACCGTGATATCACGCTCGGCCGGCGCTCCATGCCGCTGCCTTAACAGCACGTATTGCCTTTTGCCATCATAACGTATCGCGGAAGATGGAATTGTCATAACATTACTTCTTTTCTTTTCTGTAAGTTCAACAGAAACTCCCATTCCGGAACGCAAGAGGACGGGTAATTCGTCAGGGGTTATATCAACATCGTATATGGTCACATTGCTTATTATCTGTGACTCGTAAGCTATGTGTTCCACAACTCCCTCTATGCTTACGTCGGGATAGGCATCCAGAGTGACAACAGCTCTCTGGCCTATCCTGACCCTGCCTATATCGGTCTCATCGAACTGGGCACTCACGACAAGACGGTCCGAGAGGACCAGGATAGTATCTGACGCGGTAACTGTCTGCCCAGGTTCAACTGAACGGACTATTACTTCACCGTCGATGGGGGATATGATAGGTGTCCTTTTATAAATTTCTTCCCAATATCTCAGGACTTTTTCCCCCTGAGCGCGGGCGGCGTCTATAAGCGCGGCTCTTTCGGTGGAGCTCATCCACGCCATGATCTCCCCTTCGCTTACAAGCGTACCCTCTTTTACAAGGACGCTGTCTATCCTTCCGCCTATGGATGGTTTTATCTCAAGCCGGTTCCGGGGCTGTATAAGACCCGTAGTGGTAACAGTTAAAGCAACATCCCCCATAACAGGCCTTACCGTCCTGGTCCTGTTCTCTTCCCGGTACCCGGCCTGCCTGAAGAGCGCCGTCAATATAACGGTCAGGATCACGACCACCGTTAAAAAGATCACCCCGCGTTTATTCCTGGTCATATTCCAATGTCCCCCCTATTGCCTGGATCCAATAAGCTTCGGCTACAAGCATATCGGCCTGGGCGTTAAGATGTGTTTTTTCGGCCCTCACCAGGTTATCTTCTATGATTATCCAGTCGTTGAAGGAAGCCAGGCCTATCTCGTATTGAGACCTGGTTATTTTTGCGCGTTCGGTGGCCGCGTCGAGGAATTTTTTCTGTACCGTGATATTCTGTATGGAATCCTGCAAATTCTTCCAGTAGCGTTCAAGCCCCACCAAAACGCTGTCATAGCCGCTTCTCTCGACCGCCCTGGCCTCTTCCAGCTGTGAACTCGCCTTACTGACCTCCGCTATACGTCTGCCTCCCTCGAATATAGGCAGCGAAACCGATAGTCCCGCCGACCATCCGTCATCCCGCGGGGGCCATCGGTCCTCCGATCTGGCCATAGAAGCCCCAAGATAGACTTTGGGCATAAAATCCGCTTCCCTGGAATTAAGGTTATATCGGGCGGCGTCTTTTCTTAACATAAGCTCCTTCAAAAAGGGAGTGGTCTCCGCAAGAGAAACGAGGTCGGGTTTAAACTCATGATCATCACTTAGAGAGAACTCCCCTTCCGCCTGAATAGGGCCCGTTCCAAAAACACCCATTGCCCCCGAAAGTTCTCTCTGCCAGAGAAGAACACCTCTTTTTGCCTGCGAGACCTCGAATTCAGCCTGCGCAAAGTCGGCTTCGGCTGTCATCAAAGCCCCTTTATGTTCTCTGCCGCTCTCATAGCGCAGCCTTACGAGGTCCAGGTTCTGCCTTCTGCGCTCGGCTATGCCCTCGGTAATACCTGCAAGTTCCTGCGCCCTCAGCAATCCCACAAAAGCGTTACGGAGGTCCAGCCTGACGTTAGAGGAAACCACGTTATAGCTGTGCCGGCGTGACTCAAATATCTTTACAGCGGCCGAAACTTCGCTAGCCGTCTTGAACCCGTCAAAAAGAAGCTGTCTTCCGGTCAGCCCGTAGGAATACGAACCGGTTATCTTTTCCCCGGATGTTTTGCCCCTTTTGCCGTCCAGATATGTGCTGATCTCCGGCATCGCGGCGCTCAAGTTTATATCTTTATCCGCGGAAGCCTGTTTTACCTTCTCGAGAGCCGCTGCCAGATCGGGGTTGTTATCCACGGTCCGGCGCACACATTCTTCCCATGTTAGCATTGAAGCCGGATATGCCGGGTTAGAAAAGGCGAGAGAACACAAAAGGACCAATAAGCATATTTTTTTGATATTCATCCTCATCTTTATGATAGACAAACAGTACGCGGAAAAAGTTCCATTTTTTATACCTCAGACCCGAGGCACGCTGCCGGAAGCGCCTATTTATCGTTACGGTGGTCTTCTTCGGACATGAACATCTTGATAACTTCTTCCACAGATCTTACTCCGGATAATTTTTCCACGGAATGGGACCGGTGGAACGGACTCACAAGATCCGCGAGGGCTTTGAGATGAAGCTCGGGCGAGGCGTCTTTGGAACTTAACAGGATAAAAATGGTCGTTACATCCTTACTGACTTCGGGCAATTTCCATCCCTCGGGATTTATGCCGAGAAAAGCAGTGGGCACATTGGTCTCGGATATGTGCGCGTGCAGAAGGACCGCCCCGGGAACCAGTTCCATTGGGTCTTTTTCAGCCATGCGAGAAAGGATAGCGGTTATCTTTTTGGACACTGTCACCTTTTCGCCGAACGCCGGGCGTAACATCCGGGCTATAGCCTGGTGAACATCCGTTCCTCTCAGATCTATATTTATGTGCTCCGGGGGGAAGAACAACAACCTGCTTACGGACCGGGGTTCACGGTCGACGTCTTCTCTGTCACATATCAATTCCGGCGGATAAACGAACACAAGATTCAGCTCCTTCATCTGCTCACTTATAAGACGAGGCATCTTATTGAGGTTCGGCTGCCAGGCCAGCCTGCCTTTACGTACACTCGCCATCACAAAAAGATCGTTCTTGTCCAGACTGTTCTTCATCCAGGGAAGAAGATCCTCCCATTTTTCAAACTGCTCATCCGCCTCCTGTACCCGGGGAAGGTTGTTGCGGACAATATCCCGGGCTTTCTCCATTGTGGACGGCACGGAAACCGTCAAAAGTGAGGCGTCCAGTTGATGCGCGAGCGTCTTGACCGCCCTTATGACCGTTGCGAAACCCGGCTGGCGGTCCATCAGAGGGGGAACAGCTACCACGACGCGTTTTGTGGTGTTTATCGGCGACAGGCACCTGCTCACGAACACCATCTGGCCGGTGTTGTCGATAACGGAATCGAGCGTCCTTCCGAATACACTTGAGCGGGATGACACATTCCCCGGCCAGCCCGCGACAACGACCGAAACGCGCAGATCTACCATGGCCTGCTGGATACCTATAGCCGTATCTATAGCCGCTCTGGTTATGGGCACGACCGGGATATCCGCCTCAAGGGCCTGGACCATGGCATGGCCCAGAAGTTTTTCCGCATCGGCCACGCGTTCATCGGCGTTGCTGCCCGACTGCACCACAGTCAACGGGTAAAGCGGCTCGTGAGAGCTCCGTCTCCTGAGTAATATGGCGAGGTTCATAAGTTCGTCCGCCGTCCTCGAACTGGCCAGCGGTATAAGTATCCTGTGCGGGGCGGCGGAGGACCGGTCGGGCTCTTTTTCTTCTTTAAAAGCGACCTTACGGGCGTAACGATCGGTCAGCCATGCCCCGACAAGACTGGTCACCATTATCATTATGATGGTACCGGTAAGGACCGCCTCACCGAATATACCTATATTATAGCCGACAAGCACCGCGGCGAGCGTAGCCGCCGCCTGGTTGACACTCAAACCGTAGATCAGCATACCTTCCTCGGGAGAGTAATTCAAAAGCCTTTGCGTAGACCTAGCCGCGACCCACTTGGTGATTATCCCTGCCAGCACCATCCCCGTCGCTATCGTAATAGCTTCAATACCCGAGAACAGCTCACGGATATTAACTAACATGCCTACCGATATAAGGAAGAATGGGATGAACAGCGAGTGCCCGACGAACTGTATGCGGTTCATAAGAGCGCTTCTTTCCGGGATAAAACTGTTAAGGATAAGCCCGGCAAGGAACGCGCCTATTATCGGCTCTAGCCCGGCCACATAGGCCATATAAGCGGAGATAAAAACCGCCGCTACAATACCGGTGAACGCGATGATCCCGTCGGTAGCGATGTTGCGGAAGAACCATCTGCTCAAACGGGGAAGAATGAAAAGTGTGACCGCCACATATATTATCATATAGCTGAACATAAGCGACCAGAAGAATAACGAGGGCTCGCCTTTATGCAGAGCCGCTATTACGGCCAGTACAAGCAGAGCGGCCGTATCTGTTATAATGGTCCCGCCTATGGTCGTGGTTACCGTCCTCTGCCTGGAAAGACCCAGACGGCTGGCTATAGGATAAGTCAAAAGCGTATGAGATGAAAACATGCTGGCCAGGAGTACAGAGGCCTCCCAGGTGAACCCCAATAAGTAACGCGCCATCAGGCTGCCGAACACAAGAGGTACGCTGAAGGTAAGCACGCCGAACACCAGACTGTGATGGCGGTGGCGCAAGAACTGCACGCGGTCCAGTTCAAGACCGGCCAGGAACATTATATAAAGCAGGCCTACCGCCCCGAGAAGCTGTATCTCACTTCCCCTTTCCAGCATACCCAGGCCATGCGGCCCGAGCACTATACCGGTAACGATAAGCCCTATTATGCCCGGCATTTTCAGCTTGCCCGAAAGAAGCGGGGCTATGAGCGCGATCAGCATCAGAACGGCAAAAAGCAATACCGGGTCACGCACGGGCAGGAACTGGTCGAACATCAAATCTCCTTGATCTTGAAAATGCTCTTATCTGTCTTTGATCCCAACAATATATTCCGCTTGACCAGAATAACGGTCTTATTTTGAACCGAATTTATTTTTTCTCTTTTTTTCCGGCAGAGGGACATGCCCCGGATTTCCCTGTCCAGCAATAGGTGCATATCTTTTTCTCATCCAGGCCTATGGCCTCTATCATATCACCTATGGTCTGGTATCTCAAGGTAGTGGCGCTTATGTCCTCGCGTATCCATTCTATCATCTTTTCGTATTTGCCGGAGGCGCGGTCTATATATTCCGAAACGTCTTCTATATCGCGCCCCTCGATACCGCGTATAGCCTTTCGCGCGGCCAGTTCGTTTATACTGCGGGTAGAAAGACAGAACCTGCACGGGAACATTATAGGCGGACATGCCGAGCGAACGTGGATCTCTTTTGCCCCGCAATCCCAGAGTTTCTTGACGGTGAAATTCTTGAGCTGAGTGCCCCTTACTATGGAATCCTCACATACAACTATACGGTTACCATCAATTATATCTTTTATCGGGATAAGCTTCATCGTCGCTACCAGGTCTCTGGTATCCTGGGATGGAGGCGTATAGCTTCTTCCGTATCCGGGAGTATATTTTACCAGCGGTCTTCTTAACGGCTTTCCGGAACCCATCGCGTATCCGAGCGCGTGCCCCACACCGGAATCAGGTATGCCCGAAACAAGGTCCACATCGATATCCCCGTCATGTCCGGCAAGCGCCTTTCCGCATCTCTCTCTGACTATCTCTGTGTTTATCCCTTCGTAGTTCGAAGACGGAAACCCGGTATATACCCAGAGAAAAGCGCATA
Source organism: uncultured Planctomycetia bacterium (assembly GCA_964451815.1). Lineage (GTDB taxonomy): Bacteria > Omnitrophota > Gorgyraeia > Tantalellales > Tantalellaceae > CAYVIW01. The sequence continues at coordinate 22,130 of CAYVIW010000026.1, forward strand.
TCTGCTGCTCCTCTCCCGCTTCTTTCCTTGAGACCATACCGTTCTCATCTATAAGCACCACCTCTCCCGGCCCCAGATACTTTACGACATCGAATTTGTTGTTCGGAAAAGCGGTAGTCTCTGAAGTTACGGCCCAGGCACCGTCACTCTTGCCCACTACAAGAGGAGTATAGCCAAAACGGTCCCTGACGGCATATACCCCTTCCCTGGTAAGTATGAGCATGGAGCACGAGCCTTTTATACGGTCGAACACGTTCTCCACTCCGTCTATAAGGTCTTCGCCGGTACATATCAGCTTGGCCACCAGTTCAGTGGCGTTGACAGAGCCTTTGCACATCTCGCTGAAAGAAACGCCCTCTTCCATAAGCTCGCGGGAAAGGCTGTCGGTATTTTCTATAAGACCGCTCGTAACTATGCAGAAGGGGCCGAACCTGGAATTGATGTACATCGGCTGCTCGTTGCTGTCGCTTATAACGCCTATACCTTTTGTGCCCTTCATCACCCGGGTGTCCTCGTAAAACTTTGACTTGAACTGCCCCTGGCTTATATTATGTATCTGCCTCTGGAAATCATCTCCCAGAACGGCCAGGCCCCCGTACTCGGTTCCCATATGCGAATGGTAGTCGGTGCCGTACATCAAAAGAGACGCGCAATCACCCTTTGACGCCACACCAAAAATACCGCTCATCTCGACCTCCGATAAAATAATAACTTTTCTATCTTCACATCCGCCTCTTGCTCTTTTTAGCTTTATACATTTCGGAATCAGCCTTATCGAACATCTCGGACGGGTTCTCGAAAGCATCAGAGAACTCGGCTATCCCTATGCTTATATCAAAACTTATCCCTTCGCCGGCGGCGCTTGGCACACATGTCCCGCTATCTACCTCGGAGCAGACCCTTTCCAGGGCCTGAGCAGCCTCCATCTTTGTATTTCTGGGAAAGATAACTGTGAACTCATCCCCACCGTACCTTGTTATTATATCTGTCTTCCGGAGAGAGCCTTTCAATGCGGTGGCCAGATCTTTAAGGACAAAGTCACCGGTACCGTGCCCGTATGTATCGTTTATCTTTTTAAGGTCATCAATATCAATTACCGCCAGGGAAAAGACCGGTTCTTTGTGCCTCTTGACCAGATCGAAAAAAAGTGAGAACTGTTTCTTGAAATAGTGTATATTCATAAGTCCCGTAAGGCCGTCCGTCATGGATATCTCTTCATAGTACCGTCGGCGGGAAAGCGTGGCGTCCACCCTGGCGAGAAGCTCCTTGAGACTGAAAGGCTTGGTGATATAATCGTCTATCCCCAGATGAAATCCGCCGACCTTATCTTCGGTGTCGGTATTTCCCGTAACAAAAATAACGGGTATATTGGCCAGTGCACTATTGAGGTTCATCCTGGCTTTCACGTCCGTGCCCTCCATCTCAGGCATATTGACGTCAAGAAGGATCAGATCAGGCCTCTCCTTGTCGGCAAGCTCAAGAGCATCCCTGCCGTTATCGGCCTGTATAACATGATAACCCGACGAGGTAAGAAGCTCGTCGATCAGATCTCTTATCTCTTTCTCATCGTCGGCGACGAGTATCTTATATCCTTTGAGCTCTTTTTTCTGATCCACTGAGATCCCCTCTCTTACGCTTTTGATAAGCTCCGCCCCAGGTCAAAAGCCTTCTCGAGATATTCAACCCTGTCACGCGCGTCGTTCTTCTCCTCAAGCCCTCCGCAGAAAAGTTCCGCGGAATATTCGGTGTTTATAGTAGCGAAAAAATGTTTCACTATGGATGAGGCGTTGCTGAAAAAATCGTCTCTTGAACCAGCCTGCACACATATGAACGCGCCTTTTTTCCCGGCGGAGAACAGATCTTTCTTATAGATATTGGACGAAAGCCACACACACTGGAACCTGTCTATCATTGTCTTCAGCTGAGCGCTCAGGCTGCCGAAGAACACGGGAGAGCCCAGAATGACCGCGTCAGCGCGTTTGAGTTGGTCAAAAACAACGTGTATATCGTCAGACACCACCGAGAGGCCTTCATCCGTAACGGCGGAATATTCTTTCTCTCTTACCGGAGAAATGTCCATATCTGAAAGGTCGATCTTAACTGTCCGCGCCCCTAGTGCCCTCGCGCCCTCAAGCGCTTTTTCAAGAAGGGTATCAGTGTTACCGCCTTTTCTGGGACTGCCGTTGACGGCAAGTATCCTCATGCTCGGTCTCCCTCTGCTTTCCTGTGAATATACGGGGTTAAAAGAGGTTTTTTACCGATCATATGACCGTGCCGGACTTTATAACGGCGTTCTTGGGTATGATCGTAATGCCTTCTCTGACATAGTAATCGGGGCCGTCAAGATCATCCACGTTCTTTTCATTGAGTATCCTGACGTTGTCGCCTATTCTTACGTTCTTATCCAGTATAGCCTTGCGTATAACACAGTTTTTGCCTACGCCGAGGGCCGGCACTCCCCTTTTGGTATCCTCTTCCATATCAGATACCGTCTCGTAATAATCGCATCCCATAGCGACGGTGTCCTCGATAACGGTCCCCTCACCCACTCTTAATCTCAAGCCTATAACAGAACGTCTTATCGCCGAAGCAAGCACTATGGCCCCTTCCGCGACTATGCTCTTTTCGGTCACGCAGTTCTCGTACTTAGCGGGGGGAAGATAGCGTGTTCTGGTGAATATCTGCCATTTTTCATTGAACATATCAAGGGGTGGAATGGTCTGTGTAAGAGAAAGATTTTCCTCATAGAAGCTCTTTATAGTACCTATATCTCTCCAGTAGCCGTCAAAAAGGTAAGCGTAAGTGTCTTTTTTGTTTATGGTCGCCGGGATTATCTCCTTGCCGAAATCCACTTCATCTCCGCTGAAAAGAAGGTCAATAAGGGTCTGTTTGTTGAAGAGATATATCCCCATAGACCCAAGGAACCTTTTGCCGTCGGACCTGCCGGATACCGCCATATCCTCTATATCTTTTATGTTCTTAGGCTTTTCGGCAAAGCTTGTTATCCGGTGGTCAGGCCCTATCCCCATTATACCAAGGCCGGAGACGTCGCCGTCGGGCACATAATTACACGCCACAGTAAGCTCAGCTTTTTTTTCACGGTGATAGCTGAACATCTCCGCGAGGTCCATCTTGTAAAGCTGGTCACCCGAGAGCACAAAAATATATTTTATAGCCGGGTCGTTGAAATGCTTGAAGCATCTCCTTACCGCGTCGGCGGTCCCCTGGAACCAGTCCGTATCTTCCATGGACTGCTCCGCGGCCATTATCTCGATGAACCCTTTCGTGAAAGTGTCCATCTTATATGTTCTGTTTATGTGTTTGTTGAGCGATTCCGAAAGGAACTGGGTAAGAACATAGATACGGTTAAAACCGGAATTGAGGCAATTGCTCACCGGTATATCGATAAGCCGATACTTGCCCAGAAGCGGAGCCGCCGGCTTACACCGTTCCTTGGTCAAAGGAAAAAGCCTGGTGCCGCGCCCGCCTCCTAGTATAACGCACAATACTTCTTTCATATCAGATGCTTTCGTTCGCCTGCCGAGACTTAACTATAGAACACCCGCGTCGAAAGCCCCCGACATGGCCGAAGGTCCCGTTCAGGTCCTGTATTTCGCGCTTACGGCCTTTTCGGCTTCGTACCAGTCTAACTGGTCATCACCGTGGCTGTACCCGCGGTCTACGTAAAATTCGTAAGCCTTTTTCGCTATCAGAGTGTAGAATTCTTCAGGAGCGATCTTTTTCTTTGTCTTTTTTGAGACTTTCGAAACGCTCTTTTTCTTGACCATCGTCTTCTTCGGTTTTTTTGTTGTTTTACTTGCCGCTTTCTTGATCATTACCGTTCTTTCCTCCTCCTGCGATTTGAGCAGGTTTTTGATGTAGGTCTTCTGTCTCCTATTTGGAGTATACGCTGTAATCAATATCCCTGAATAACGTGTACTTGCGCTCGGCCTCTTCAAGCATCTTAAGGTCTATATTTCCTTCTCTCAGCTGGCGGTGCAGGGCCAGGAACCGACCTATATGCTCTCTTGTGCGGTTTACGGCGTATTCCACAAAAGTGCCGGTCTTCATTATAAAAGCCCAATCGCTGGACTGCGCGAGAAGAAGTTCTCTTGCCATCTGATCAAGAGCTCTTCTTTCCAGAGGCGTCGGCGAGGTAAAATCCCTCGCGGAGCGTGTCATGAGTTCGGCCATTTTATGCAAATGCCTGTATATCCAGTCATTGCATCCGTCAAGCCATACCTCGCTGTACCCTTTATACCCCCAACTTGATCCCGAAGGTGTCATTACCGGGAATTTGTCGTAAAGCTTAAGGTATTCTCCGGGGGTTATGGTCTTTATGGTATTCTGGTCAAAGTGTATCTTTCTGAACAGATACCCGAGCCACTCCGGCCCCTCGAACCACCAGTGCCCGAAAAGCTCAGCGTCGTAAGGTGAAACTATTATCGGCGCGCGGTCCATCATTTCGGAGATGTGCTCGATCTGTTTTTCCCGGTTGAACATAAAGTTGCCGGCGTGTTCGGCGGCCTTACCCAGGGCATCGGCCCTGTTATAAAGTTCCTTGTGGTCGGAGTCGCCTGTTATCCTATGATATTTTATTCCCGTATTGACCCTGGTCCCGCAATTATTTATATATGGCTTTATATATTCATACTCAAGGTCGAAACCGATATCCCTGTAATAATCGCGGTAATTGTAATCTCCAGGGTATCCTTCTTTGGAGCTCCATACAGCTTTGGAACTTTCCATGTCCCTGCCGAAAACGGCCACTCCCGAGTCGCACAGATAAGGACTGTGTACACCGTACCTCGGTCGGGGACTGCCGAAAAGGACTCCATGTGTCTCCACAAAGAAATATTTTATGCCGAATTCCTTGAGTATCTCGTCATGCCCCGGATGATAAGCGCACTCCGGCAGCCATATACCCTTCGGCTGTGTGCCGAAGGCCTTTTTGTATATGTCGACCGCCACGGCTACCTGAGCTTTTACAGCCGGACGGTAAAGGTCCATAAGGGGCAGATACCCGTGGGTGGCGCAACAGGTTATTACCTCTACCTTGCCAAGGTCCTGGAACCTTTTGAAAGCGCTGACTATGTCGCAACCGTACTTGTCGACAAAAACACTTTTTGAGAGCTTGAACCTTTCGAGGTACATCTCGGCGAGGGCGTTAACATTCTTATCCTCGCGGGTCCGCTCCACTTCCAACCGGGCAAGAGTTATCATCTTGTCCATGTGCTTTATATATCTTGAGACCAGAAGCTCGTCCTTGAGCATCTCTATGAGAGTGGGGCTCAGCGAGACCGTTATGCGGAAATCCACACCATCGGATATGAGGCCGTCGAAGACATTGATCAGCGGTATGTAAGTATCGGTGATCGCCTCGAACAGCCAGTTTTCCTCCAGAAAACTTTCGTGCTCCGGATGACGGATGAAAGGAAGGTGCGCGTGAAGTACCAGAGATAGATAACCTTTTGCCATTTTATTTTCTTTTTTTGTTGAAGATATCGGAACTGGAGAACATTCCCGAGGTAACCCCGCCGGAAGAAAGCCATTTTTTCAGGTGGCGCTCCATATATTCGGCCAGTTCTATGGAGCTCTGCCCCGCGTCATAGCCGCCGGAAACGGCGAACATCTTGTAATAAAGCTCTTCGGGGCACATCCAATCCTGGTCAGAGATCTCAGACATGACATTGGAAGGCGTCCTGACCCTGTTAGACCTTGCCAGGCAGAAGAACTCACCGTTGGAACAAAGCCTGCCGATCTCGGCTACCCACTCTTTGCCGGTTTCGTTCACATGTATATACCAGCTGGTCGCCCAGCCTCTAAGCTCGAACTCATTAGCAAGGTCAAGCTCCGGATCACTTTCAGGACCGTTGGCCCTATAAACCCTGAGAACGCTTTTCGTCGCCTCAAGGCCCTTTTCTTTTATGGAAGAGTTGACTTTCTCCTCAACTTCTTTATTGATCTCCCAGTAGGAGAAAACTGTCCATGGGTCCCGCACCATCAGAACTATCTTGTTGTCTCCGTACTGTTGCGGGATATCGAATTTTCTTTCAGTGAAAGGCTGTGTATTGATGGGCTCATTCCGGCTGTTCATATCATGTCTTCCTGTTTTCTCCCGGGCGTTTAACCCGGGCGGAGGCTTTTAACCTTATTTTAAAGCAGCGTATAGGATTTTACATCCAGCGGCAAAAGTTGTCAATATAAATATTTTACGCTAAGCCTGTTTTACGCTTATAGATATCTCCATACTGGCCGTTTCGCCGGGATCGAGCGCGAGAGGATACCGGGCGACTATGGCCGAACTCTGGTAGTTGAGCTCATATGCCTTCTCCGACTGGGAAACGGTTTTCACCGGAAAATGCCACACGAGGCATCTTGTTCCCAATATTATAGTTATGTCACAGGCGGGATTCTCGCCCTTATCTCTTATCTCTATTCTTTCCGAGCTCGGGATATCGGCTTTATCCGAAAGACGATACTTCTTGCCCGCCTCTCCAGAGAAGAGCTCATAACGGTCGGAATCGGCGAACGGCATGGTTATATTGAGTTCGGGAGCGAACACCGTTTCGACCCTGGAAGAGCCGGAGTTCTTTATTATATAACTGACCTTAACAGAAGAACTTTTGCGCGAAACACTGACGGTCTTTTCCATGACCACGGGTAAGCCCGAGACATTACCGTCCCTTTTCATGAAAAGTGTCGCCGCCTCGTCGTCGCCGGTGAGTTCATGAGAAAAAACGCCTTTAACAAAGTCGCCTTTTTCCGTGTAGCGGCACGCGGCAAGATCATCGATCCCGGTATCCGCGGAAATAAAATGGTCAACAAAACAATGCCTGCCGTGACGGTCATAGTTCATGTGGTCTTTGAGCGACGCGTCGGCCGTCTGTATGCCGTCATGAATGGTCTTTACATCGCCGCCCTGGCCGGATCCCGCCTGACGGGCTATCTTCTCAAGTATCTGGCGGTGATAGGCCTCCTTCTTGCGGGAAAGGGAATTAATGAAATTCTGGCAATATCTTTTTGAGTCGAGTTCTTTTATAACGCCGCCTTCCGAAGGTGAGACGACAATAGACACATCCCTGTTCTCTATAACCACTTCGTTCTTCCCGTCCGCGTCAAGATCAAGATCGAGGGCCTCGCAATATCCTTTGCCGCCGTGAACGATCTCATCTATCAAAGCTTCGGCCCTTATGAGGTGGGTGTACATGGAATTTCTCAGATGATAAAGATAAAGCCCTCCGAAAACACCATGCCAGTAGGCGCAGTTGCACTGCCCTCTGAAAAGTTCCTTTTCAGCCTCACTTAAAAGATCATGATCAGGGGCTTTTTCCCGGACGGTGTCAAGCTTCCGGGAAACATATATCATTTTCTTGTTCATATGATTGGACTCGGGGTACTTGGTAAAGAAATTCCTCCAGAACCCCCCTCTTATGAACGGTTTGTAATATTCTTCTTTGCCGGTAGACCTTATGTCGCCGAGAACGTCCTCCATATATTCCTGGCTCGCGGCCGGAAGCGACCACTCAAGCATCTCTTCGTACGAGGCCGTGGGAAGATATACCCGGCCTGTGGGGGGCTTTTCATCAAGACACTCCGAAAGCTTCGCGGTCCTGAGCCATGAGGCGTTACTTACTATCTCATTGAAGAAATTCTCCAGCCATTTTTCCTCGAACACCCACTTGTGGGTGCCGGGCCACTCGCCGAACTTTTCACCGTCGTCCCCGTACACAAAAAGCGGGTCTTTCTTTTTTTCGGACACACTCCTGATATATCCCATGCAATCGGCGGGCATCTTGAAAGGGATATGATACCTCAGGACTTTATCGGACGGAAAGACCGAAACGGTCTTTGAGTTATCTTCAGTGACATAGTAACCGTATGTATCATCTTTCGGAACACCCCCGTAGAGAAAATGTGTGTCATCCAGGATTATATACTTTACACCGGCGTCACTGAACACCGAGGCCAGGCCCGGCTCCCATACCCTCTCGGCCACCCACGCTCCGCGGGGATCCTGGCCGAACTTCGCTTTTACGTATTCAGAGAGCATCCTTATCTGGGATAAACGGTCCTTGGGGGGGATGGAAACAAGAATTGGCTCGTAAAAACCGCCGGTCATTATCTCCGCCTGACCCGAAGAAGCCAGCTCAGATATATGATCTATCAATTCCGGCCTTTTGTCTTCGGCCCATTCCAGAAGGCATCCCGTAAAGTGAAGGGTCATCTTTATCGACGGATATTTTCTCAATGCCTTGAGAAAAGGGATATAACACTTGTCGCATGCCCCATCTATGACATGGTCAAAGTTACCCACCGGCTGGTGAAAATGCAGAGCCATCGCGAGTGTAGCTTTCATATCTCTCCTTTATTTATCTTTATCCGACTATTTTCCGGTATAGCGCGAGATACTTCTCGGCTGAACGCGACCATGAAAAATCGCACTTCATCGCGTTCAAGACAAGTTTGTTCCACATCTGTCTGTCGTGATAGTGGTCTATGGCCCTTTTGAGGCATCTGAAAAAAGCCTCCGATGTCGCCGGGCTGAACTTGAAACCGTTGCCAAGCTCCCTGTCTTCATCAAAATCCACTATTACATCGTCCAGACCTCCCGTGGCCCTTACCACGGGTATGGTCCCGTATTTTACGCTGTACATCTGGTTCAGGCCGCACGGCTCATAGCGGGAAGGCATAACGAATATATCGGCGCCGGCTTCTATCTTATGAGCCAGGTCATCATTGAAATCGTTACAGACATGGACTTTACCGGGATATTTCGAGGCGATATCAGAAAAAAGGCGGTTGTGTTTTTCGTCCCCTTTCCCAAGCACGACCACACCCGCGCCCAGCTTTATGACCTTGTCTATTATGGCCGCGAAAAGATCCATTCCTTTCTGCTCCACCAGCCTTGTTACCGCGCCTATCAGCGGCATCTCCGGCAGGATATCAAGACCTGTGTATTCTATAAGGTCTTTTTTGCACTCCATCTTCTTTTCCACGCTGTCCGGGCCGAACCTGGATTTTATTTTTGTATCGTTACGCGGGCTCCATACCGAATAATCCACCCCGTTAGGTATGCCGTAAAGAACGTCCTTTCTTGACCGTATAAGCCCGTCAAGCCCCGCTCCAAAACGCGGCGACATTATCTCCTCCGCGTAACGGTGGCTTACGGTACTGACCGCGTCAGAATACAAAATGCCCGACTTCATGAAATTGACATTGCCGTAAAACTCCAGGTCGTTGATGTTGAAGAAGCTCTCAGGTATACCTAGAGGCTTCATAACTTTTCTCCCGAATATCCCCTGGTAGGCAAGGTTGTGTATCGTAAAAAGGGTCTTTACGCGGCGGAAGAACCCGTCTTCCGAAAGGCTGTATTTAAGATAGAACGGTATAAGCGCCGTCTGCCAGTCATTACAGTGTATAAGGTCGGGTTTGAACCCTTCTTTTTCAACAGCCGCCAGGACCGCTTCACAAAAGGAACCGAACCTGAGGGCATTGTCCGGATAATCACCGCCTGGTCCTCCGTAAAGATAAGGCCTGTCGAAAAGACCGTCGTTCTTTAAAAAATATGTGGTAAGTCCCTCTGTCCTGTTATACATGAGTTCGAAAGCGGGCATGTGGACATTTAAGGGACTTTTCAGCTCACCTTGCGCGCGTTTTAAGTCATGCTCTCCCCGGGCGACGCATCCGTAGAAAGGCATAATGACCCTGACATCGCATCCCATTGATAAAAGTTCGGAGGGAAGACTTCCCGCCACATCGGCCAGGCCTCCTGTTTTGGCAAAAGGCTCCACCTCTGATGAAACGAACAGTATATTGAGCGAACGCGCCATCTCCCCGCCGGAAGGTATATCAGGCAGTCTCTGCGCCGCCGGCGTCATGGGCAGAGGCTCCTCCAGATAATGGGGCACGGGCCTTCCCATAAGCTTGTATATGTTGGAAAGGTGCAGCCTGAAAAGCTCGTCAAAAATAAAATTAAGTTCGGTCCCGAACTCGTCATACCACCAGAACCAGTCACTTCCCTCGGCAATATAAAGTTCTTCCAGGGCCTCGGCGGACGGTTCTCCGGAAGCGAAAAGATCTTTCCGTACCCTTGCCAGATATTCCCACGCCTTATCTTTCTGCGGGGAGGCGGACCATTTCCTGAAGTTTCGGTCTATCCATGACCCGCTGTAAAGATCGGGTATAGGGGTCTTTTCCCCGCAGGAAGAAAGATACCCTCCTATAGTTACCGTCTCCACATCCTTCATATGTGAAAGGTGGGAGTATAACTCACGGAGAAATTTCCTGCCGCCGTCATTATAATAAGGCCACGGGTTCTCTCCATCGAGTATTATCGGGACGATGTGGGCGGACCCGTCCCCGTCCAGGCTTTTCTTTATGCCCTGTATGTCGCCGCAAAGATCCAGAGCCGCCTTATGGGGGGGTATCTTGGAATATCTGAACCCTATGGCGTTGGATATATTAATATCCCTGAAAACCATATCTATGCTGGAAGAACCGTTGCTGGCGGTGAAAGCCTTGTATATAAGGTCTTTCCGGGATATGTCACCGCCCCTGAAAGACTCAATAAGTATCCCTTCGTCGGTCGCCATCCACTTTATCCCGGCATCACTCAGTATCGGTATTATCTCGGGGCTCACGCTGCCCTCCGAGGGCCACATCCCCGCGGGAGGCCTTCCGAAAACATCTTCATAGAACTCCACCGCCCTGTCTACCTGTATTCTGGCGTCCTGCCCGAAATCAAACCCTTTACCGCCGCCGTCACAGAGAAGCGGCAAGATCGGATGATAGAACGGAGTGGTCGATATCTCTATGCGGCCCTGGTCCTGAAGCTCGCGATAAAGAGGGATTATGGAACGGGTCACCTCT
>CAYVIW010000027.1:0-19371 GCA_964451815.1 uncultured Planctomycetia bacterium
GTATCACTCTTCCCAGGAGAATATTCTAATGCTTTTTTTGTATAGAGAATAGCACTTTCATAGTCCCCTTTATTTTTATAATCTGATGAACGGTGTAAATAATGCCAATATGTTCTATACTGTTCATCCCCTTGTACATTTTTCTTGAATTGGTCAATCTTTGCCTTATCTTGGGCACTTCCTCCAATTAGCATAGACCCACTACTAGTCTCCGCTATAGTATGATATGTATGCTTTGTTCCTCTTTTTTTAGAAGTATATTGACTATACCCCCATACCATAAGAAAAATAAAAGCAACTATAGTGATCGTGTACCGTGTAATTTTATTCATAATTCCCCCTCTCAAATAAGATCGGATCTACCACATAGATATTTCTATCTACATCATACCGTATTCCATTACTTTCTAGAAAATCACTCATTTTAAAAGGGCCACTATCCACCGTAACATCTGAAAGTCTCCTCATAAAATGATTAGTAGCTCTATTTACATCAATTTGTTCCTGCGTTAAACCTTCTCTCTCTGGATTATACGAAAAATCGCTGTGTCTGGCACCTATTATTTCAAAATTGTAGTTCTGGATGTCAAACGCGTTGCCGTCGGCGTCAATGCCCTTAAAATTAACCGGGCCCAGGAAGGGAACCGGATCATCTCGAAATTCCACATTCGCAAGATCCAGATACGCGCCCGCGGGGCCCCATTTTACAAGTTGAGGCAGATCGTTGCCTTCAAGTGCCTGTTGCGTGCCAATTACATTGATGACACGATCAACGTTTCTGTTGCTTATAGTCTGATCACCGACATAGGGCCCTTCAAAGTTTATTATCGTGTTGACCGCAAGATCCGGATCATTGTTCAATGCTTTTATGAGAGGCTTGAACTGCCCCGAATGTGAAAAATACACAACTTCCGCTGAAAGTTGCTCGGGCGATAGTTTCCCTAAAAAATCATATAGCCCTGATCTTATTTCGTCGGTAATAGGGTTATATGAATCACTAACCGCGTCCATCGACCATAAAAGAGCGTTGCGCATTAACCCGAGCCGATTATTGGTGCCCTCATAAGTAGCTATTCCGAAAACGTTGTCAGGGCCGACTATCTCGTCGGCTATGAGGTCCTGCATAAAAAGCTGCATGATAGTGGACATATTCCCTTGCGGGTTATCATTCCCGAAACCACCGCCAAAGAACATTATCGCCGTTAAAGCCTGTTCTTTCTGAGCATCATCCAACGAAGAAAAATGACGGATCTCTTCCGGGCTGAGATCTAAACTGCCGCTTAAGTTCAGGTCTATCTTTCCTGACGAACCTATAGACCACTCCAAGCCGCTATCTGTATCGGCATAAGAGATGCTGTCACCGCTGATAGAGCATACATACCCGTCACCAAAAACCCGGCCATCATACAGCTGCCCGCTTTCAGTGATATGTATACCTTCGCCCGCCCGAGATGGAGTTATGCCTAAAACTACTTCTCCGTACAGATCGCTGAACTGCACATAGTCATGCATGCCGTTGCTGATCATCCGGGTGACTATATAGCCGGTTGTATTTTCCACTATCTGTCCGTTCATAAGTTTGAGCTTACCATAGGGATCCACAAAGATATCCCCGAGATACTGATAATCCCCGTAAGTATATCCATAAAGATCTCTATAGGAGCCGGTATCATCCTGACGGAAATAGGCATATCCGTAATTATTTCCCCCGGCATCTTCCACGCCTACCCTGGCTACATTAATACCATCTGCCATCTGCGCCATCTCAAAAACACCATCATCCACCCTTTCCTGAAAATATTCGCCGGCCGACATATGGAAAGTGCCGATAGCCTCCAGCATTTCATTGTTAAAGAGTTCAGAGCCATAATTATCAATGGCCTGGCGCAAACCACCCCTTCTTATATGTTCAGACAAGCTTTCTGACATCTTCTTATACCCTTCTTCCCTCCACGACCATTCCGCCATATCCTGAAGATAATCATCGAGCGCGAACTCTCTCTGTCCAGTTTCGGTGTCGATCTTCCAGTATTTATCGTCTGCCTGTAAGGGTTTGGCTCCTGAAGTTAAAGCGGGATTCTCGCTCGGATCAAATATATTATTTATCACATCAACTATACCCGGAGTAAGGGAATCCGCGATCATGCCTAAAAGCTGGGCACCATATTGTTCTACCAGCGGGGGTAGATCCAGCTCATCTATCAGATGTCTTATCCCCAGCTGAGTGATACCTTGAGTGGTCCCCAGTATCGCTCCATCCAACCACGCGCCCGGGTCCTGGCCGTCGCTGAACCCCATCCGGAGACTGCTCCGTACGGCCATACCGGCGATCGCGCTTATATCGCTTGAGATCCCCATCGCGGTGCCGGCCAGGTGAACGCCGTAACAGGCCAGTTCGCCGGCTATGTGCGGGGCTATCTCCCCTATAGCCTGTTTCAGCGTAACATCTGGGTCTAACGAGGCACCCGAGAGAACACTTGTACTCATAGACAGGATCCCTGTTATTATCGGGTCCAGATCGAAATGATGCCCCAGCATGTTCATTCCCGCGGCGGAACCATATTCTATGGCCGAGATAAATGCTCCCTGAAGCCCGCCGCCTTCCATGAGCCCGTGCGCGCCGCCGGTCATAAAACTCGACACAAGGCCTGAAACCAGCGGATCAACCCCCAGAGAACCGAGCCCGGCATTCACACCGTAACCCAGACCCATTTTTACCATAGTAGCGCCCGCACCCTCCACAAGAGCACCTATACTGAAACCGCTTACCGCTCCCGTTCCCGCGCCCGCGCCAACCGCCGAAGCGCCTCCCAGACTGAACGCCCCCATAAATGAGTTAACGGCAAAATTAAGCGCTCCGCCTATAGCTGATATCGCATATCCGATGCCCGCGGCGATGTTGCCGACAAGCCCGGCCAGGCCCGAAACAACAGCTGTTATCGCGCTTATGGCCGCCGTTATCACCGCGCTGACACTTGTTGTAATAACGCTCACAAGCACGGGGATCAACAACCAGAAGAACGACCCTTTTATCTTACGCGCGACCTGGCCAGACAACACTTTTGCCCCTTCCACAGTATCGTTGGTAATAACGTTGCCCTGCCAATTGTCCTCAAAATCCTTGCGGCTTATTGTTACCTCTCCGCCACCCGGACCGAGGTTCTGGTCCCAATACGTTACCTCGCTCTCTGTGGCCGAGATAACCGTAATATAGTGGTTGCCGTTTATAAGAGTTACGAATCCCGGGTCAAAAGATATTATGTCGTCATATTCCACCCTATAGGCACCCGTCACTATCCCGTAAAGACCCGCAACCCTGCTCATCGAATACATCGATATGGCTATCTTGTTATCGGTCACCGGACCGCCCGCGCCGATAAGTATATCGATAAGCAGCGCTTTGGCGGCAAGTTCCTCAATTTCAGCCGGGCCGCCCCCTTTAATATCGATCATCTTCTTAAGGGCCGCGAAGGCGCTCCTCCCGAAATGAAGGTCCTGCTCTTCCAGCCACTTCTCAAGAACCTCGACAAACTCTGGAGTCACGTCTATCACACCGTCGCGCTCAAGGCCCAGGCCTTCAAGCATGGCACCCCTAGATGCGCTGTCATCAATATAACTGGCAAGAAAAGCTATTACCGCGTTAATAACATTAGTCTTGAAAACTTCCACTTCCACGCGTTCAGCGGCCGATGAAAGCTCCTCCATAAGGTATTCTGAATTGAAATAACCGGGATCCTTTTCCTTGGCGGCCAACCCCGGAAGAAGGTCCTGCATAATGCTACGGTTAACCCATTCTATATCCCTCCTCTCGCCGGCGGTAAGATCCAGCTCGTCTTTTCCAAGGATATGCTCGACCTCAAGAATGCCAGATACCGTAGAAGCCGAAAGCACGGCATGAAATTCTTCCCGGCAGCCATAGAAAACGCAAAGCTGATGGTACAGGTCATACACCCGCAAAAGACCATCAAGCCCGGAGGCGATATCAGTTAACGCCTTCTCTGCGACATCTTCGGCCGGGACATACTCATCGGCCAGGATCTTTAACTCCGGGGAAACATTAAGGTAGAGGGGATCATCCTTGTTTTCCCTCAGCGCTGATAGTATGGCGCCGGCATCGGTTATCTCCGGCAGGAAAAAGGCGGCAAAATTGCATGTTCCCGTGACACCGCCATCACCGTAATAGCTGGCTGTATCCATGTTTTTCAAAAAGAGACGCCCGATCTCGGCTTCATCGGCGTCACGCCCCAAAAGACCTCTGTAATAAAAATGGATAATGGGGATAGCTTCCTGGCGGAGTATGCTTATCAGCATTTTTTCTTCCTGCCATTTGTATTCAGCCATTATCTTTTCTTTTTCAGCTATTATCTTTCCATGCTCCAGCGCCAGCTCGTCGTTGAGCTTCGCCAGCTGCCGGGATACCTCCCGGTTGAACTCGGCCTCCTGCCGGTCGAGGTCACGCAAAGCTTGTGTGACCGCCTTGTTCTCCAGCGTCTCCGTCCACGTAAAGAACAGAAAGCGGCGTTTCACTTTCACATACTGCTGGGCCCTGAGCGAACCTCTTGCCGATGCGAATTGACGGCGGGCGGCGTTAACATCGTTCATAAAATTCTCTTCTAGCAAAGAATACTGTTCGGCAAGTACCAGAAGGCTGTCCGCGGTCTTTTTCTCAAGTTCGGATGTAATGCCGTCCATGGTGTTCCTGAGGCGGTCCCTCGCGCTCACAAGAATAGCGTTCGTCAGGTTCCCGTTGTCATCATACTCATAATCGACAAAGGTCTCTCCCGTTTCAAAGGTTATCCTGTCAACACGGCCTCCCTCACCGAACCAGGTGGTAGTCCCGTCGGGTTTCGATATTGACCTTACTACATCGTTACCGTCATAAACTATAAAAGCGGCCATATCCCCCGGCAGAGCATATCCCGGTATCAGGGCCGCGCATTGATTGACCATACCCATCACGCTGTAATCGCCGTAAAGACCTATTTCGGCGGATCTGAGATACCCCGCCATCTCACGCTGATCTACCCATACCGGATCGCGTAACGCCGCGCCTTCCGCGCCAAGACCCACCGCGCCAAGCTCCACACCGTTCACTTCATATCTGATCTCCAGCTGTCCGCTGAACGTATGCGAGTTAGCCACCGGCTTAACCCTGAGACCTATAAGCGCCACACTTGTAGGATCGAAATCGACATGGCTTGTTCCGGCGTTAAAATCATGAGGCGAAGGCGTGATCGTCACCTTAATCCACTCTCCAAGAGGATCAAGCGACACTCCCGGGGAATAAACGTCACGCCAGACCTCGGAAGCCCCTTCGCTAACGACAGATTTGGCGAAAGCCTCTATTTCAAAAGGTCTCGAAGTGTTCGCTGTGAACCCGTCCATGGCCCTGACGTAAAAAACCACCTCCCGGGTACTCATGTCGAGCGTATAGCCGTTCTGCCATAACTTCCCTGTAGCCCGGGGCATATACCGCATATCAAGATATATCTCACCCGTTTTCCCGGAGGATATGTCCACGCCGGCGTTCAAAGATGTTCCCGAATCATCCCACGCCACCGAAGTTATCCCCTTATTGGAGTTTAAAGCTTCCCATGACTGGGACCCGTAATATCTCCAGCTGGAATGCGGGCTCTCTATAGCCTCAAAATTAACTTCGGGAGCTTCTCCGCTGCCTTTATTGAAAACGTAACTGTAATACTGTTCAGGGAGATAATTCACCGCAGGCACTCTGATATAATTGTCATCCTCATTTATGATGTATTTTTGAACGCCTCTGAGATCCATCCATAACGGCGTATTGGTATAATTCACCACTCCGTCATTTTGGGAGGCAGGCAGAAATGATAAATTGAGATCCCCTTCAAATTCCGTGGACGATCCCGGGGGAGTTACGACACTCAGCCCGACGCGTATTATCCTGCTGGGGTCGAAACCGGGTTCCGTGCTTCCGTTGGGAATATCGCCAAAAGTCGGTACCAGGTCAAGCCGATACCATTTATCGGCCTCTTTGAGGTTAACCCATGTGCCGTATTGAGAGTTGTAATCGGCGTCCTCCACAAAAAGCCTCGCGCCGTTCGGGTTTTCTTCCGGGCCGACGAGGCCTTCAGGGATCTTTATAAGCATCGATATAGGCCGGGACGCCAGGTTCATCGGCCCGTCCCATCCCAGACCGGGTACGCCGGTGCGCAGGTCAAAGAAAACCTCGCCCTTGCCATGCCCCGCGGCGGTCGATGAAAGATCGGCCGTTATTATGAACCCGCCATCCACGGTATCCCGGTGTATGCCGTTTATTCCTTTTATATCGTTCGCGTCGCTTTCAATATTCCAGCTGACCATATTGAGAAGGTTCTCCTGGTATATATCAGCCGGTCCGCCGCCCAGGGCCCCTATAAAACTTTCAAGGTAAGATTCCGCCGCCGCGGCCTCTTCCCCGAGCAAACGGCCGATATCCCGCGTTACACCAAGCCCGAAATAAAGCTCATCCAGGGGGCTTGTACCATGATCTACGTTCTCAAAAATGTCGGGCAGAATATCATGTTTAACCAGGACCTTTCCGGAATACTTCTCTCCTTCGGGGGCATCCGCGCCGTGTGACATCCTCAGCCCTATCATGATCACACGCGAAGGGTCGAAGAACTGTTCCGTATATCCAAAATTCACATCATCTTCCACCGGGATAAGAGAGACCTTTACCCATCCATCGGACATTTCCATAACCGAGGCAGTCCCATATTGGGTCCGCCAGTCACTATCTTTGGCAAATACCTGCACCTCGGGCGGATATGCCGCGCTGAACTCAAATGACGGATCCGGCCTGAAAAGAAAGCTTATCTCCCGCCCCCTCATATCTATGGGTGAGTGCCACTCAAGCCCGGGTATGTCGTACCTGAGATCTAGATACATTTCGCCGGCCGAATTGGCGGCATCACCGGCTGTCATATCAACGCTTACCACCCAGTTGTGATCCTCATAGTCCCTTATCACTCTTTGTATGGCCATAGAATCCGAATATGTCTGGTGGCGCCAGCTGGACGCGGCGATGTCCGCCTCCCCCTGGTAGATATCTTCCGACCCGGACTGCCGCCGGGCATATATCATCTCCTCGAGTTCGTCAAGATCATATAAAGGTGTTATCCCCTGAGAATTGCCGAACGCCACCAATTTATCCTGATAGAACATAAGACGCGTGGAGTCCTCAAGCTCGAGCTGAACAAAAGGCCCGTCTATGATCACATTATGACGATCCCCTTCGGGCGTATGTACCGAAAACCTCCTCAGCTCAAGCGTGTCGGCATCGAATTCTATGTTATCAATATAAGTCCCGTCGGGACGGGTTATCTTTGTTATCCCCCCCTTGAAATACTCTATAACTGTACCGTCGCTTGCGACCCTCCGGCTATAGTTAAGAAAGGTCAGGATCTGGCCGCTCTCATCCGTATCGTACCCGTAATGATATGTCTCGTTATAGGGGGTTTCTATCTTCAGCGGACGGCGATCGGCACCATAATATCTTTTTGTACCGATACTATCGGTTATGATGATCTCATCCTGCGCGTATTCGTATTGATAATGAGATGTGCTCTTACCGGCGAACGATATCGATACGGAATCTGTCCTCGAGAAGGCATCGTAACTGTAGACGACGTTTATGCCTGTCGGGTCAGATATTTCGCGTAATAACTGCTGGTCCTGATCCGGAAAATAATCATAGATGTACCGCACCTGAGTTCTCGCATCCGTAAAAACCGTGAGTTCGCGCCCGGTGTTTTCGTCCTCGATATATAAAACATCGAAAACATCACTACCCTCTCCCTTTATCAGTTTTGTTATCCTGCCCTCGTCATCGACCTCATATACCGTGTTCTGCCCCCCCGTGAAAGCGGCAAGCATGCCTCCCGAAAAAAAATATTCCCCGCCATCTGTGTCTATGAGGCGAGCGGAAGAGATCTGGCCGTATTCATCGAACGTTATACGGTCAAGCATGGTCCCTGCCGACATCAGGCTTTCCACCTGACCGGATGAAACATTAATTTCGCCTTCACTACCCTCTTCTCCTACCGAAACATGAACAAGTTCCCCGGAGGCATCATAAGTGCGTATCCCTCCGGCATCCCTTATTTTCAAACCGGCCGGAGATCCATCATCATCGAATATGTATTCAAATCCGGATACCATGCCATCCGGTGAAACGACATATGATATAAGTCCATCATTAATATGGACTGAGCTGTAAGAACTTGTAACTATTTCTTTTATCTCATCGTCGGGACCGTAAATAAACCGTACATTAGCTATATCGTTCCTGAGAGCGGCAAGGATATCCTCTACCTGGATGTCAAACTCCTCTTCCGTTATCTCCACATCCGGCGTGTCCGATATGATCCTCGATACATCAGAGCCGGTAAACTCCACTTTTAAGCCATTGATAACGGCATCATTGAGCTCGACAATAACTCCATCCGACAAACTTGTAGCCCTGAAATTGTATACGTTTCCGTTTATACTCGCCGCCCGGCGCAAATACCCGTCACTGTATCCGTAAAAAGTACCGGCATCACTGTTCTGTGACACAAGATCCTGGTTTGAAAAGACTTCCACCTGCCCGCCGTCCACGGATATCTGTCTCATCCCCCCTTGGGCATATACCGCGGTAACATCTCCGCCATAAGTAACACTTATCGCGTCACCGTCTTCCCATTGGTGCTCTGATAAAAATCCGCATTCATTACTGATGCCTTCGGCCACATATCTCACTTTATCGCCATGTACGGCCAGGGTGTATTCCACTTCCCCGCCGGATACCACATATAACCTGTCTTCCCTGTGATCACCCGCCGTAACTGACTGTATCCTCCCATCCGGACTATAAGCTATAATGCGTCCGTCCGGGGTCTGTTTTGTTTTCACTGTCCCTTCCAAGACATAATATGTGTATGTCGACTCTCCGGGGATTATTTCCTTTACAAGGTTTCCCCGGTGATCCCAATGTCTGACATGACCTTCTGGATAATGCCTGATGGTCTTATGGACCGCTCCCGAAGAGTCATAGTGAATGTATTCGGCGTGGCCTGGTTGACTTTCATACGGAATATACATTACCCTGCCCGTCCTATTCCAGTTCTCGTCATAATTAAAGGTCAATACCCTTCCGTCATCGATATCCAGGCGGAGAACTTTCCAGTTCGATGAAAAATGCAGCACCCTGCCGTCAGAATAAAGACGCTTAACGCCGTCAAATCTACCGTGGTCATCATATATGTAGTTTTCCTGGAACTGAAGCGAGCCTTCCTTGTCATATGACGCTTTACCGGATATCCTCCGGTTGTCGAGATAAGAATATATTAACTTCTCTCCGTTAGGTCGATCTTCCTGAAGTATCCTGGAATCCATGGTCCGGTGTACCGCCCTCCCGTTGGGATAATAGAACACTATCCTCTCAATATGGCCGGAGCTGTTCCTGCGGTACTCCTTTGTATACGCATACACGCCCCCTTCCTTATAGCAGACCATGGACTGTTCACGCTTATCCTGTCCATAACAGTAAAGAAAAGCTTTTCCGGAATCAAAGTTCTTTTCCACAATAAGTCCTTCAGAATAGTAGGAGACAGAACCGTCGGGGTTCATGACCGATCTGTCATATTCTGTGCCTCTGTCTGTTTTTAGCAGTTGATCAGATGATATGTCTGGCGCTACGAAATTCTCGACCTCGTTCTTTGAGGCGATAAGGTTTTCCGCGCGGGACTGGCTGGAAAGAAAATCCGAGGGATCGCTGGCGGTTTCAGTTCTCTCTGAAACAGGCTGTATCGGGGTCGCGATATTCCCCGCCCAGACAACCTGCTCCAACAAAAAGATCCCGGACACTAAGGCCGAGATCGTTCTCAAAATCCTTTTTATTTTCCCCGTCAAGATCATGACTCCCCCCTCATCAAGATGTTGTTTTTCGGCAGGCCCACGATCATTTTAACATTTTTTGATTTTTTGTCAAATGTTTTTTTATTTTTTCTCAAGTATGGAGTTGCGGTCAAGCAAAGTGTTGAAAGGTCAAATGGATTTTGGATTCTCTTCTGCGACTATAGATACGTTTTGGAGGACTTATCAGCTAGACTCGCTTCAAAGCTTTTTTGATATCATCATGATCCCCTACAAGAAGAAACTGTACCAAGTCACCTGTAAGCTTAAATAGAATTCGTTCCTTTATAGATGTGCCGGCTTCCCAATAATCACCGCATAATCGGGTTAGACGTATGCCTTTTGAAGGCTTTTTGCCGGTAGACAGAATATCAAGAACCTCGAATATGACTTTCTTGATAACCATACGGTCCTTCTCGGGGATTCTCTTGACAGCCCTGTCGAATGATGTTTTTATTTCATACCTCATAGATCCGCAATATGTTTCTTTGCCTCCTCAGATGTGTTATGAACTGTTCCCTTCCCCCTGGAGAGCTTCTCGATCTTCTTCCATTCCTCTTCAGTATAAGGATCCTTTGGCTGAACTTTCATAGCGACCATTAATATTCCCTTTCTTGTGGGCTCAAAGCCGATAACCGACCCTCTCTTTACACCTAAAAGCGCCCTTATATCCTGAGGGATCGTTACCTGTCCGCGTGAAGATATGATAGCCATCCTAAAAGCCGAATGTTCCATGGTCTCCTTCTTAGTGATCTTCTTTTTAGTCTTTTTCATAGCGTATCCTCCTATACTTATTTTCTTAATTTCCGTATATAAGTATACACTATAACCGATGGATCTTCAATAGCGGGGAGGGTTTTCTCTCGCTTTTTGTTCCTCCCTAGCGACAACTTCTAAGCATAACAGCAAAACCCTCCCAATATGCGCCCCTACTAATAGAGACACATTTTGGGAGGTTTTTCGTTCACTTTTTTTTCGGATTATTTTATTTCTTGCAGTGAAAGATTTGACTGGCATCTGGGGGACAACCAGTTAAAATTAACATGTAAAAATACATACCGGTCCACTGTCCTGTCCAATTAAAGAGAAAAAAGTTAGTATCTATTTGTTGGCCTAACACAAAACTTTTGATAAAATGTATAAAATATTATGAAAAACCCAACAGCAAAAAAAACAGTAAGACTAACAGCTGTGATCCTTATCGCCGCATTCATGGCATCTGACCCGATCCTGGCAGAGGTAGTAAAAACTACTCTTTCGCCGCCTTTAAGGACCAAAGCGCCACTAGAGCTACCCCTGAAGGAACACGGGAGCGCAGAGCTCGAAAACGATATTGAAACAAATGTGGCCCGGGAAAAAGAAAGCCCTCCTCTCATCAGATCGGTCGGAAAAGATTTCCGATCCAAGTGGACTTTTGTCGCTATAAGCTACCGTATAGCCCAGGCTCTTGAATTCCAGATATCAGAACATACCCTCAAAGATCTTCTAAAGCAATATTTAAAGACCAGAAAAGGCACAAACCAGTCCCTTGCTGAGAAATATGATATTGACAGCATAAAAGCCACTAAAAAGGGAAAGAAAATAACAGAATTTATGATAAATGTACAAGGACCCGGCGGTGAAAAGGTATGCTTTACATATTACACGCAAAAAGACCCCGACAGACATACGCATATACCAGTCACTAAAGACGGAAAAGTATATGTCAGATCCGAGATCTTACAAAAGCAGATAAAGACCCGGGTCGAACCAGACATTAAAACATCGTTGCATTCAGCGCACCCCATACAACAAAATACCAGCAGATCATACAAAAAGTTGGAGCGATCTATAGCCGAACAAGTCGACCAGGTAATGAACCGACATCATGACAATATACCCGCGCAGTTAGCGTCATTAAGACAATGGTCTCTCGAGACATGGCCGGAAGATATAGAAAAAGTGGAAAAAGACCCTCTCGGTTTCGTTTTTATCCTGACTAAAAGACATAATGGCGCCAGGCTCCTTCAAAAAAGACCCGCGTATTATTCAGACACGGAAGAACCTTCGCCCGACCAGCATACTTTCATGTCGCCGCGCTATACTTCTTCACCCGGTTTCAGCACCAGGGATATCTTTGTGACCAGGTTAGAGCGACTAATAAAATATATCCGGATAAAAGCCAGAAAAGCGGAATCAATGATCTTTTTGAGCAAAATAGGACATGATGACCGCGTGCAAAAATACATAATAGATCTTCTTTTTACTTACACGGACTTCCCGAAGAAAAAAATACTGCGCAAAGCGACGTTCACAAAAGAAGAACTGGCGGACATTCTCATAAACTCCTCCATAACCAACATTAAGAAATTAGCCGCGCGGCACAAGCTACATTTTAAGAACTGGCAGGTTAAAGCTATTTCTAAAAGGCTTGAGGAATTCAAAATAGCGGCGAACGCCGTAAACCCCATCCGCTTTATTGAAACCGAAAAATTTGGCTTCCCGGTCAAAGTCGCGAGAACAATAATCAGAGCTCTTACAATATCAGCATTAAAGCGCATCCTATGGTTTTTCTCTAACAAATACCATGATAGGAGCGTTGACCCTGTCGACAAATTTCTGGGGAAACTCGGCATAAAGCCCTACGCCTGGAGCCAGGCAAAGGTCTCTCTAACCGTAGCTGCGAAAATATCCGAGATGCGCCGACTCGCCATAGAAGACGGTAAAGCGAGGATACTATATGTTACCGGGGATTCGAAAGTCGGCAAAACCACGTTTACAAACGCCATGATAGAAGGAATACAAAAACAGCAGGCTAACGATATAGCCATAATACACCTGGACGACCTGTACGAAAAAAACGAAGACGCTTTCGGAACTTCGGAAGACCTTCTTGACTTTACTATCCGCAAGACTGTGAAGAACGGTGCCCGGGTCATAATAATAGATGGGGTAAATTCAAATGATCTAAGCATTGGGGGCCTGGAATATTTCATAATGTATGTTGTCGCGGATCCTGGCACCCGGCTGGAAAATATTTTGCGGAACAATTTCCCGATAAGCGCTTTGCGGAATACAGCCATGCCCCCTGCCCCTGAGAGAACAATATCCTTGGATCTTAGCATGGAAATGAGACCCCGAAGAGAAGATGTGGTTACTATTTTTTCCCTTCCGGACAGCAAGATAAACGAGATCACAAAGTATGTAGAACAAAAAAAGGGCGCTGTTCCGGCAAAATATGCCTTGACACTTCTTGAAAAAATGGTCAAAGACATGTCTGCCGATTTAAAGTGTTCGGGAAATAACAGGCCGGTAATAATGTTCGTGGACGGGGATTCGAGCGTGGGCAAAACATGTTTTGCCAAGAGACTTGCGGGAAATTCCGGCAAAACTATCTACATCGAAGATCTTCTCGAGAAAATAGCAGCTAAAGAGAAAAAACAAAATAAACTCCTATCAAGAAAACGCGTCATACGTCTCCTTGCCAATGAGGTATACTCGGAAATTAAAAAAAACATAAAGAATAAGAACATACCTGTAATTGTCATAGAAGGATTTGAAAGCCTGGAAATAGCGGAAATTTTATATAAATCCTACTCCACCCCCTGTGATATACGCGTGCACATGGAGGCTGATTTTTTTACCAGAAAACGTATAAGAGCATTCAAAAAACTTTTATCGCAAGGACCAGAGGCCTTTGAGGAAGTTCTATATTTGGGAGAAACCGTGGACGACTATAGTTTTCTGCAAAAAAACATACAGAGTCCATACGCTTTCGTGCCTGAATATGATCTCATTATCGATAACAGTGATTTTAATAGATCTCACGGAAGCCTCTCTGTTCCTTCAGGCCTTTTCGGGGGAGTTAATGACAACGAAAAGAACAAGATGAGACTTGTTCTGGAAGAATTTTATGATCTTTTCACTAAAAGTGTACAACTTGGACCTGAAATACCTTCTTTAATGGAAAAGACAGAAAGTGAAAGGCACCCGGTAGGTTCCAAGACGAATACCCCCGGAACATCCGAAAAAGCTGAAGGTATTGAAAAGAACCCCGGGCAAATGGCAATACAGATACAGGAATTTGACACAAAATCCGCAAAGATCCAAGACAAAAAAATGAGGCCCGAGAAAGAGTCATCAAAAAATGAGCCGGACGAAAAAGAAAAAAATAAAACACATATCTCTCATAGCATTAAAGAAGCGGTTGCTCCGGAACCTGCCATGCGCCCTGTCCTGGAATTTGAACAAAGAAAATTTGTTCTCGTTGATGAAAACACTAATAAAGAGGCATCCAAAAAAGGAATAAAAAAAGCTATAGAGATAACGAAAAGCGGTTCTATGGGAAAGATCTTCTGGATAAAACCCCGGCCCTGGTGGGCGGACGTTCAGGGAGACAGAGAGGCGGAAATACTGCGATCGCTAAAAGAACATTCAAGCGAGGAATGGACAAAACATTTCGCCCGGGGGATGACCTTGAATAAAGGGGAAAAAGAAACATTTAACGCGATAGAACACGTAGATGGCCCTACTCTCATTCAATTTATCAACTCAACAGCACAACTCGACGCAGAAGAATATTTCGCGACACATTTCCACAGCCTCTCCAGCAGACTCCTTGATCTGGCCAGGGCCCTGAAGGAGTTTAAACTAAAGACCGGAAAGATACACGGAGATATTAATCACCGACACATAATCCTGTCATCCGATAGCGGAAGATTCGTTCTTATAGATTTTAATACTGACGATTATGACGACGTATCGTCAATGTCAACAATGCTAAAATATATCGCTCTCAGGAATGAATATCTTTCGATCCGCCCAGAAGAAATGAATAGATTCGGATTCATGCCGGAGAAACTCGTCAAAATGCTCAAGAAATCTAATTCTCATACGAAAGACAGGTATAGAGATCTGGATATTTTTATTCAAGACTTGGAAATATTGCTGGAGCACATGAGCAGAGAACGTCAAACAGTAAGATCCATGGAGACGACTTCCACTGAGATGGAAATAATACACTCGCATTCTTTTGCCGACACGATCAAATATATTAATGGCAAACTTGGAAATGGAGAAAACCGCGACTTGACCGTACAAAAACCTAAGATCTTTTTAGGGACAAGCTGGATGAAAGGATACGACGAGAAAACGCTTCAACAAAAAGCGATCAATCCCCTTATTTCCGCCATACGATCTCATTGCGAAAGCCGAGGAATAGAGTTCAGGGAGATGCCTGACGGTGATATAGCGGAAGCGGTTGCCTCCCAGAGAAAAGATCACCCCTCAGCAAAGATAGTCATTTTAGCGGACAGGGAGACTGTAAGCATAATGAAAGAGGACAAAAATACGTTCTTAGCCGGAGTGGACAAAAAAAATATCATAACGGACGGAAGTTATCTAAGACTGATGGAAATGTTGACCATAACACTGCGTCTTGCCTCTAACAATTTTTATGAAAACGTCACTATGCCGGTGAACATGGAAAGCTCCAGCATGATCATAACCTGGACGGGCAAATATTTACTGTTCGTACCCGACGCATCGCCTATGGACTATGAGAAGTTTAAAGTGATATATGCCGCTCAGATAAGCGCATAGCAAAGAATGTAAGTACGGGTCAACCTGTTTCTCTCAGATATTCGGAAACTATCTCATCGATTATGGAGCGCACCGAGACGATCTCCTTTATTCTCGAGACATTGGTCCCGGCAAAGACCACGGCATTGTCTATGTCGCCCTCTACCGCGTCTATGAGTGCTTTGGCTATGCAGAACTGGACTGTGGAAGGATCGCAGGTCCTCAGACATCGATAGTTACAGATAAAATCTTTTCTTTCGCCGCGCAGCACATCCTCAAGGAACTTGGTTTTTATCACCTTGGCGGGCATGCCCACGGGACTCTGTATAAATACAAGGTCCTCTTCATTCGAGTCAACGAACAGCTGTTTATACTCTTCGGCCGCCGAACATTCATGTGTGGCGATGAACCTGGTGCCTATCTGTACGCCCTTAGCCCCCAGACCAAAGAATTTCGCCATGTCCTTGCCGTCAAATATGCCTCCCGCCACTATAACGGGTATCTCCGCGCCATACCTCTTTTTATATTCCGAGGTAAGGTCAAGCACATCTTTCAGGGCGTTCTCAAGCGAATGCCTGGATCTCATCTCATTTCTGTAGGCATTAAGTTCCTCAAGACTGTACCCCGCGATGTGACCTCCCGACAGGGGACCTTCTACTATGATAGCGTCAGGAAAACGGTTATACCGCCTCTTCCAGGTCTTCATCAGAAGCCCGGCGGCCCTCCCGGAAGCTATAAGCGGTATCAGTTTGACGGAAGACCCTTCCGCGAACTCGGGCAGGCTTATCGGAATACCAGCCCCCGATATTATATAATCGATTTTTTCCTCGACCGACGTCCTTACCATGTCCTCATAATTGCTGAGCGCCATCATGATATTTACGCCTATTACGCCATCCGATAGTTCCCTGGCCTTTCTGATCTCTTTACTTAGATACTCCCTGCAGGCCCTGGGTATATCCACCCTGTTCTCGGGCGTATCCGGCGGAAGACCAACACTGGCTATGGTCCCGGCGGCCCCGCAATCAGCCACGGCGCTGGCCAGAGGCGCGACAGAGACACGTACGCCCATTCCCCCCTGTATTATGGGTACTTTTATATGTAGATCCCCTATCTTTAAGGGTTCGATCTTGTTTTTCATGAAAATCCCTTGGGTGATTACCGGTAATATTTGCTATGAACTTATTATAACGTGATCGGGCAGGGTTCTCTTGTTTAATTATCCGCTACGGAGTGATATATGTCAAGGGTCTCTCGCGCGGCCCTCGCCCATGAAAAGCTCCGGGCGCGCTCTATACCCCTTTCGATAAGCCCTTCCCTCAACTCTTTGCTCATGATCACATTATAAAGAATGTCGGCGGTTTTTCGAACATCATCCGGCGATACCATAAAGGCCGCGTCCCCCGCCACTTCGGGCAGAGACGAACGGTCCGAGCAAACAACAGGCGTCCCGCATTGCATCGCCTCAAGCACGGTCAGCCCAAAACCTTCATACAGCGAAAGATGCACAAGAGCATCGGCCATGCTGTAAAGCACAGCAAGATCTTTTGAGGGCACCTCTCCCAGATACCTTATATACCGCCCCTTTACGCTGCCCTTGAGATCGTCCTCTTTACTGTCCCACCTTCCGCATATAACAAGCTGATGCGGCACGTCCCATGTCCTTAACAGCTCAAAAACCTTAAGCAGAGTCCCCACGTTCTTATGCGGTTTTACGCTTCCCACATAAAGGATAATATTGTCATCGAGGCGGTACCTGCTCCTGACATCGGCTATTCTGGTCTTGTCCTCTATCCTGTGAAAATCCCTGCCGCCCGCCTCGTAAACCACCTCTATTTTAGGCTCGCACTCCCGTCCGAATAAGCGCGTAATATCATCGCGTGTGTGAGCGGATACGGCGATGACCTTATCAGCCCTCTTTAGCGCCTGTTTTATCATAAAGGAGGCGTATCTGCGCGCCAGTGGCGAGGGAACCGACTCCGGGAACATAAGGTATATAAGGTCATGTATCGTCACGACCATTTTCCCCTTGTACCCCAGAGGTATATTGAAGTGCGGAACATGCAGAACATCCACCTCGCCGGCGGCCGAGGGAACAAATACCTGTTCCTGAAGAGAGTATATGGGCGCGTCCCATTTGACCACCTTCGCGCTCTCCCGGGGCACGAGCCCCTCAAGAGTCTCAGCTTCCCCGTAAAGCACGAACTCGTCCTCTGGAGACTGCTTTACCATCTCAGGTATAAGCGACTTTATATATCTTCCTATGCCGGGATGGCTTGCCATCCTCGCGTCAAAACCTATTCTCATATATTCGCCTTCTTTATCGTCCCAAGCAATAAACATACACCTTAAATGGTATAATTGCAAGAAACGCGGGGAACCTCTTGCCCCTTACCCCTTAGCTCTCAGCCATCCCCCTCTAAGCTCTCAAATATTATAACACCTGGAGCGTCTTTTACGGTCCAGAATTTATGATATCCGAGGTCTCCTGGACGATTCTCCCACTTTATGTCCGGATAGTCAAGCACATGCTTTCTGTATGTTGCTTGTACCTTTTTGTAATACTCACTATCAAGGCTCTCATTCCAACTGCCCCTAAAAACTATCCATTCCGGCATGTGGTCATCGTCATATATGCCTGAATTGTCCACCTTAAGATCGGTATAGAACATAATAGGCATATCGCCGTATATGATCTTAACGGTATCCCCGGCATCGGCATTGGCATTCAGAAATGTGGATATGCCCTTGATGGGCCCTTCGTAATCATGGGTTATTTCATAAAGATATTTAGGGAGGTAAAACTCCATCCTTCCCATATTGAATACCCCGGTCAGTAGCGATATCGATACAAAGGCCACCATTATCATCCTGTTCCAATTCCAGAGCCTTAAAAGTATCATGCCCTGCATTATGGCTAAAAGGGGGATAAAATATACCAGATACCTGAAATTCCTTTCTTCGGCCACCGAAAAGGCCGCCATGCTCATAAGAAGCACCACTGATATCAGCCCGACAGCGTGCTTTTCCGCGGGCGTAAGATTTATCCTCCACTCCCTTTTAAGGATAAGCCGGATGCCGTAAACAGCCAGAAAGAAAAAAGCCGGGATTATGAACTTATTTATCATCCTCACCTGGAACTCTATATTCGTGTATATCCTCGCCAGGGATAGTTCCGCCACATGGGCGCCGCTTTCCGAATACAGGAACCAGGGGGCCACGCTCACGGCCACAAGAGCGTAAAACGCGCAAAAAACAGCCAGATCCTTCCTTTCTCTGGAAAATATCAGACGGTGGATAAATACCGCCGCGTAAACCGGCAGGAACATGCCATGCACGGTGTACCCCAGCGCGACCATGCCCGCCGACATAATAAAAAGATCCGTAACCTTTTTTCTCTCCCTGTACCTCAGATAAAAGATCAATATTACCAGTACCAGAAAGACCGCCGGGGCGTAATAACGGCACTGCCTCATCAAAAGGAGATAATTCACCGAAAGGGCCGTTAGAAGACAGGCCAGAAAAGCGATCTTTCGCCGGAGCTTAAGCTTCAAGGCCAGTATATAAAGAAGCGGTATATTTATAAGCCCCAGAAAAGCGAAAAGGACCCTCGCGGTAAAGGTGCTCTCCCCGAAAAGCCTGAACGAGAGCGCCGTTATGTAGAACTGCCCCAAGGATGGTACCGCCACCCGTAATCCTCGGCAAATGAGGTGCGGATATTCGGGTTCATAAGGTTCTTGCCGTCATATGCCGTGGGGTAACCGAATTCCAGCACTCTTCGGCCTAAAAGAGCCGTCTCGGCCTCATCCTGCCACAGGTACTGGTTGCTGAGATTCTCGAAAAGCAGCACCGCCGCCACCGCCAAAAGTATGATCATCGGATAGTGTTTTTCAAAAACAT
>CAYVIW010000028.1:0-8248 GCA_964451815.1 uncultured Planctomycetia bacterium
ATTATCCCGGGAACTATATGACGCCATCTGTTTCCTCATGGCATCAGAATAAAGCCGGGGTTTTTCTTCTTCCTGGTAGGCGGATATCATCTTGAAATAAAAATCAAAAGGTGAGATATAGACCTCTTTCAGTTTGTTCGCTATTTTTCTTGCCCAGATACCGGAATCTCCGGTTTCAGCCCTCGCCGCCGCGGCCCTGGCCATATCCTTGACCAGACCGGGCACGAACTTCTGCAGTGATGAAACAGCGCGGGAATAAGCATACCTTCTGTACCCGGCGAAGTTCTCGTCCCCCCCGTCACCGGAAAGCGACACAGTTACGTTCTGCCGTGCCATTTTGGAAACATAATATGTGGGTATAGACGAGGCGTCGCCGAAGGGCTCGTCATAATGCCAGATGAGCTTTTCGACTATTTCCAGTGCCTTGGGCTCGACCACATACTCGTGGTGGTCGGTCTTATACCTCTCCGCTACAGCCCTAGCGAACCTGAGCTCATCGAACGCCTTCTGCGCGAAACCTATAGAGTTAGTGGTAACGGGGCTCTCAAGAAGTCCGCTCATAAGGCCTACTACACTTGATGAATCTATTCCCCCACTTAAGAAAGCTCCCAGCGGAACGTCGCTTATAAGCCGTATATCTACCGCTTCCCTGAGCCGTGAACGGACTTCTCCCGCGAGGTCTCTTTCGGACCCCCGGGCGGCGCCGTTTAACTCGATATCCCAGTATTTTTTTACGCTGACCCCTTGCTCGTCGCATACAATGTAATGCCCGGCCGGAAGCTTTGATATACCGCTGAACATCGTGCGGGGCGCCGGGACATAGATAAAAGACAGATAATCGTGCAGGGCCTCAAGATCTGTTTCGCGTTTTACCGACGGGTCCTGGAGGATGCCTTTTATCTCCGAGGCGAAGACGAGCTTACCGTCAAAAACGGTGTAATGGAGGGGTTTTTTGCCTATCCTTTCCCTGGCGATGAAAAGGCTTTTTTCCCTCTCATCCCATATGGCAAAAGCGAACATGCCGCGCAGCTTATGCAGACAGGCTTCGCCTTCTTCTTCATAGAGATGGATTATCGTTTCAGTATCGGAGTGGGTCTTGAAAACATGTCCCTTGAGGAGGAGCTCTTCTTTGAGCTCCGGAAAATTGTATATCTCGCCGTTATAAACTATCCAGACGGTGCCGTCTTCGTTTGACATCGGCTGGTGGCCGCCCGCAAGGTCTATGATACTAAGCCGCCGGTGGCCTAAGCCTACGTTATTCTTGCAGTATACCCCCTCGTCATCGGGGCCTCTGTGGGCCATTACCGCGCACATCTTGCGTATAATGGAGGCGTCGACAGTTTTACCTCCGTCAAAATCATAGATGCCCGCTATACCACACATCGGTTAAGGCCCTTTCTTCCTGAATATTAATTGTCCGAGATCACGACCGCATCGCCTTCGCTGATATCCTTGAAGCTGAAATCCTGACGTGTGTCGCTTACGAAAGCCGAGGCCACACGGTAGCGGACAGATATAACGGATGCCACGGCGGCCTCCCGCCCGTTTTTAAGGATAGTGAGGCTGTCACCCTCCTTAAGGCCATTCCTCCGCCCGCCGTCAAAAGCGATGAGGTTATTCTTTCTGTCGATAGTAAGTATGGTGAACTGCGGGGACTGGGGCGCTTCCTTGGAAGTAACACCGTTTGGCGGATACGAAATATTCTCGTTGGCACCGGGAACAACCGCCGCAAGAGAATTTGAGGAATTGCCTGATCTTATAAGCCCCAGCCTGACAAGGACGTCAGACAGAAAATTTCTGGCGCCGGGATCTGTTTCTTTCTCTATCGCCTGGCTTATAAGCTCTTCGGCGGACCTGTCGTTGAGCTCACTCAAGATCTTTTCAAAACCAGCGGCCCTCTCCCGCATCAGCCGACGTTCCGCTTCAAGCTCTTCCACCGCTAACTCTTTTTCGGCCTTAAGAAAACTTGTCTCTTCCTCAAGCTCCTTTATCCTGCTCTTGGCGGCGGCAAGTTCCGATATTTTTTCGTTGACCGATGCCTGGAGAGACTCTATGCGGAAGCGGTATTCGTTTATTTGCGCCGCCAGATCGTCATAGCTTTTCTCAAAAGTGTCGCTTATGGTGTTCGCGTACCCTGAAGCCGTCAGAATTACCAGAGCCGCCATAACGCACATAACGGCCAATAATACGATCATCAGTCCGTTCTTTCGAACCTTCTTGTCTAACAATGGCCGCAGCATTTGTATATCCTGTGTCCTCCTTCTATTGTGTTATTACGACATAGAATATCATACGATATGCCTTACGGCAAGGAAACCGGTGCATTTTGTTGTTTTTTCTTTTTGGGGGATTCTTGTAGATGCGGAAGCATTGGATAAAAAAACCGCCTCAGCCACGTTTTGAAAGGAAAAATTCCTGAAGAACAGAGCGGCATTCGATCTCCATTATGCCGCTTATTATCGCTATATCGTGATTGAAAAGCCCGGGTCTGGTAAGGTCTGCCACGGAACCGCATGCCCCTGTTTTAGGGTCCGCCGCGCCGTATATAATACGGCTTATCCTTGCCAGTATGGCGCCTCCCACACACATCGAGCATGGCTCAAGGGTAACATACAGGTCGCATCCTGAAAGCCGTTCGTTTTGTAAATACGCCGCGGCCTGCGTAATAGCTATCATCTCGGCGTGGGCTGTGGGGTCTTTGAGCCTTTTTATCTGGTTATGCGCCCTCGCTATAATGGCGCCTTCGTGGACTATTACGGCGCCTACGGGCACTTCGTCATCGTCGTACGCTTTGTAAGATTCGCTGAGCGCCTGGCGCATATAAAGTTCATGTTCTTTCATCAAAATTGCCTTTTGTTGACTATTATTATAGGTATGATACAATAAAAAACAACTTTTTTGTGCGTTATGCGCGTGCCAGTAGCTCAGCGGATAGAGTAGCGGCCTACGAAGCCGTTGGTCGCAGGTTCAAATCCTGCCTGGCACGCCAGTTTCATCTTCCTCCAAATGAAAAACTTCTCACTTATCGAAACTATGCTCTGGGAAAACGGTGATATTTTTCTAATGGGCCTTCATATGGCGCGGCTTGAAAAAAGCTCCGGATATTTTTCATTCTCATTCAAAAAAGAGGAGATCCTGTTATCCCTGAAACGTGTTACTGCATCCTTTACCCCGGATATGAAGCACAAAGTACGTCTGCTTTTGTCAGAAAACGGGGCCGCTGATGTATCCGCCTCCGCCCTGCCCCACTCCGACACACAAAACGCCAGGACCGCTTTCTCGGGGAAAAAGACCGACCGGGATGATATTTTTCTCTATCACAAGACAACTAACCGCGCTCTTTACGACGAAGAGTTTGACAGGTACCGCCAAAAAGGATATTTTGACGTTTTGTTCACCAATAACCATGGCGAGGTTACCGAGGGAGCCGTAACCAATATAATGGTCAAAAAAGGAGATGTTTACCTGACCCCGCCTCTTTCTTGCGGTGTGCTGCCCGGAACATACAGGGAATATCTGCTTAAGACCCAGGGGATACCATTAAAAGAAAAGGTCCTCGTGAAAGAGGACCTTGTTGATTCCGACGGAATATTCCTTATAAATTCAGTGCGCGGGATGGTGGAAGTAGAACTGTCCGCGCGACCATGACACTTGGCGGCGTTACTCTTTAGCCACCTTATCCTTAAGATGAAACATATCCCCCAGATGCTTTATTTCTTCGTCTATAAGCCGGTCTATGACCTCTTCTCCCTCCGCCCGGACATGTCTTTTAAGGTCGTGCAGGAATAGCATAAAGTCTTTCTCAAAATTTATACCGGCTTGGAGAGCCTCTTCTTCGCTTATGGTACGCTCGAGCGCCTGTTTTTTTGCCTCGTCACAGCTGAAAGTGTTTGAATCCACTAAGGCCTTCAGGTAAAGCGCCCACTCTCCCGGATATGCCTCTTCCCTTTTTTTGTCCCCAAGATCGGCAAGCCACTTCTCGATCTGCATCTTGTGCCGGTGCTCGTCTTTGGCGAGCTCGGTAAAAAGCTGTCCTACATGGTAGTTTTCACTGTTCCTGGCCAGGACCAGATAAAGCTCGGCCCCGCGTTCTTTGGCCTGAATAGCCATCTCAATTACATCTTTTGCCGTATAAGAGGTCTCCATGCGTATCTCCCTTGTTATGTGCTTGCGTACCTCAAGAATAATAGCACACTTCCCTCAATTTTTCAAATTCTACATCCACTAAATCAGGGACGGTTCTGGAATTAAAGCTATACCTGTCCCTAAGCGTCTGGTGGGTTTGCCTTTTGGCGCGGGGACAGATATAATTGTATAGCATATGAAGCTGGCTTTCCTTATGACACGTTCTGTAATATACGTTCTGCTCCTGGCCGTAACAGGCTGGTTCCTTTTTAATTTTCTGCTCACCAGCCAGAGCGCTATAATGTACCAGTATTTCATAGAAAAACCTACCACTTATAACCTGGAAAGAGCCGAGCGTCTGGCCTCGTCAATATACAAAAGTTTCAAGGCCGAGATCGCCGAGCCCTCCCCGGAAAACATAACGGAGTTCATAAAAAGGTACAATGACATACCTTTTTTGAGCGTGAACTTCCTGTACCATGATGCTGAGGGAACCATGCACAGCATAATTGATGATGTTGAAGAAATAGATATATTAAGCGCCGAATATGTCTACCCGATAAGATACGGCAGACAGGATATAGGCACCCTGCTGGTATACGATATTAACCGCGAATACAAACGGGGCCTCGAAGAATACAATAACATGATGAATATAACAAGAGGGTTCTTCGCCATACTGCTTTCTCTGCTTCTCTCCATACTTATTTTCAGGGAATACAGCACAAAGATCGAGGAAGATAAAAAGCTCGCTCAGTACCAGGCCGTGCACGACGGCCTTACGGGTCTATATACCCAGAAATACTTTAAGACCCAGCTTGAAAGGGAGATCGCCCGGTCCAGAAGATATAAAAGACCCATATCTCTTATCATGTGCGACATCGACTACTTCAAGAAATTCAACGACACATACGGACATCTTGCCGGAGATAATGCCCTGCGGACAGTAGCCGGCATACTCTCCTCGAACATAAGATCATCGGATATCGTTGCCCGTTACGGCGGAGAGGAATTCGCCATACTTCTCCTGGAGGCCGGAATAGAAGAAGTAAGGTCAGTGGCTAAGCGCGTCAAAGTCCTCACTGAAGAAGCTCTTGATATAGCGTCCCGAATAAAGAGCGAGGTCGAAAAGACCATGATATCGGTGGACCATTCCTCTACCCACGTCACCATGAGCATGGGAGTGTCATCCTACGGCGGAGAAGAGGACTACAATGGTGAATACCTGATAAGTACGTCTGACAGCGCGCTTTATGAGTCCAAGGAGAACGGAAGGAACCGTATTACCCTGTACCACCCTGACACAAAAGAATTCGAATATTTTGCCTGAAACTAGAGATGGGCGTCCTGGGTAAGATATCCGACATAATCTTTTACCGAGTCTTCAAGAGACATGAACCTGTGGTCGCAGCCGATGGAGATCAGCTTTTGCATGTCGGCCTGAGTGAAATACTGATATTTTTCGCGAAGCTCGCTCGGCATCTCAACATATTCTATGTTCTCTTCCCTTCCCATGGCCTTGAACATGGCCCGGGCCAGGTCGTTCCAACTGCGGGCCTTTCCGGTCCCAAGATTTAATATGCCGGTCTTAGCGGGGTCGGAAAAAAGAGAGAACATGACCTCTACGGCATCTTTGATATATATGAAGTCCCTTTTTTGTTCGCCGTGCGCGTACTCGCTCCGGTATGACTTGAAAAGCCTTATCTTGCCTTTGTCTCGTATTTGTGGAAAGGCCTTGCACACGAGGCTTCTCATATCTTCCTTATGGTATTCGTTGGGCCCGAAAACGTTAAAGAACTTTATGCCCGTCACTTTTCCCGAAAGACCTTTATTGAGCACCCACATATCAAAAAGCTGCTTGGAATAACCGTACATGTTGAGGGGTTCAAGCCTGCGGGTGTTATCGTCGCTGTCGGAATATCCGAACTTACCATCGCCATAGGTGGCGGCGGAGGAGGCGTAAATAAAACGGGCTTTCCGCGAAAGCGCCCATTCGGCAAGTGTTTTGGAATATTCGTAGTTGTTCTTTATGTAATAGGCCGCGTCCGTGAGGGTGGTGGAGCTGCAGGCCCCCATGTGCACCACACAGGACGGGTCGGGAACTTTGTTCTCGGCGATAAGACGTAAAAGCTCGTCTTTCTGTATATAGTCGATGAACTTTTTGCCCAGAAGGTTTCGCCACTTGGAGGAGCTATCAAGCTCATCCACGACTATTATTTCATCTATCCCCTCCTGGTTGAGCTTATGCAGAAAACAACTGCCAATAAAGCCCGCTCCGCCCGTAAGTATTATCATAACGGCTCAGTTCTCTCCTTGTTCTTTTTTATCTTCACCGGATCGCGCTGGAAGAGTCTTAAGAAACCTCAACAGCTGACGCCTGTACTTAGTTATAACGTTCAACGCGGCGTACATCTGTTTTGTTTCGGAAGCTTCCCGGGCCGGATACCCGAACATCACCCTGCCATCCGGCACCCTGCCGCTTATCCCGGTCTTGGCGGCGAGCTTGACGTTCTTGCCGACATCAACATGGTCGGATATCCCCACCTGGCCGCCCATCATGGTATTATCCCCTACGGTGGAGCTGCCGGCTATTCCGGACTGCCCGGCTACAAAAACATTCTTGCCGATCTTCACGTTATGGGCTATCTGCACGAGGTTATCTATTTTTGTGTTATCCCCGATCACTGTCTGTCCGAAAGTCCCCCTGTCTATGCAGGAACAGGAGCCTATCTCGACATTGTCCCCGATAACCACGTTCCCCATCTGGGGTACCTTATATATCTTGTCTCCCTTAGGCACAAATCCGAACCCGTCGGCGCCTATAACTGTGGAGGCGTGTATAATGACTTTCCTGCCTATTCTCATATGGTCATAGATAACGACATTGGGGTATATTATGGTGCCGTCACCTATGGTAGTGCCTTCTCCTATAAAACAGTTAGCCCCTATTCTGACGTTATCCCCCAGACAAACACCGCTTTCCAGAGTAGCGTAAGGACCGATATCCGCGTTCTTTCCTGTTTTTACGTCTTTGGCGATCACGGCAGTCGGATGCACCTGCCCTTTTTTGGGCGGTTTTATCTCAAGCATGCCGTTGTACATCATGACAAGCGCTTTTTTTATGTCGTCAACAAGAAGTATGGTCTTGGGGTAATTGTCTTTCTTTATGGTAGTGACCACGCAGGCGGCCTTCGTTCCCGCGGCTTCTTCAAGCTCTCTCTCGTCGAGCGCGAAGGTCATGTCACTTTCTCCCGCGAACTCCCTGTAAACGATATCCCTTATCTTGGCTTTCCCGTTACCGATAACGGTGCCGCCTATAAATTTGGAGATCTCGTCCACCGAAAGAGAAAGCTCTCCGCCCAGCGTCTTGCTTTTTATGTACAGATCGGTCAAAAGTTTCTTCATAATGATCCCGTGTGTAGATTTTAACATTAAGCTCTTAAATACACAACCCCCGCTCGTTAGCCGAGCAGGGGCTGTGGTCATTTCATAGAGCTGTCCCACCCATTACAGGCTGCTGGAAAGCTGCTGCCCGCTTCTAAAGGTCACAACTTTCTTCGCGGGTATCTTGATCGATTTCCCGGTCTGCGGGTTTCTTCCTGTTCTGGCTTTCCTGGTCTTCATCTGGAAAGTCCCCAGTTCAGGGAGACGGATAACTCTGTCTTTGGAGCTGCCTTTTGACAGCCGGCTGGACATGGCGTTTACCCAGGCTTCATAAGCCTTGGTCGCTTCTACCTTAGTGGAATATTTTCCGCTCTTGTAGATAGCATTGATGAATTCTGCCTTGTTCATGAACACCTCCTTTGGGATTTATATATGTTCATAGTGTGAATATACTAAAATTTATTTCGATTGTCAATATAAATTAGTGTTTTCGGGGGTTGTAGCGGGTCTGGACTTCGCGCTTCTTGATATGCGCCGTTTTGGCGTCCCCGGGCAGAACACACTATCACTTCTTTTTTTTTATTGGCGTCCCCGGGCAGATTCGAACTGCCGCAACCGGCTTCGGAGGCCGGTACTCTATCCATCTGAGCTACGGGGACGTGCTGCTTATTACAACCCTTCTATTCTCTATCCCCTCGACTACGTAGCCTTCGGCTACTTCGCTCGGGATCAATTCGAC
>CAYVIW010000029.1:0-7859 GCA_964451815.1 uncultured Planctomycetia bacterium
AGGATACCTTGAAACGCGATGAGGGGCACATGAAGACAGTGCGATGCTTATCGCCGCCAAAACAGCTAAAAAAGATATCGTTCTTATTTTATCCATACAGATCACTTATTATTATAATGAGCGTGGGCAAAAAAACAAGTTTGGCTTATACTTTAAAGCAGTTTTGCCTCTTCCTGTTTTTTTATTTTCCTGGATATCCTCGCCCAAAAACCTAAGACCCGGACGCGGGGGTTGTGACATCCTCAATGAACGTGGCCATTTCACGATAGTATTCTACCGAAGTGAAGGTCGCCAGATAAGTCACGGCCAATACCGCTATTGAAAGCGTTATTTTAATGCCCAGCGGTGTTCCTGGCCTGGACCAGACCAATATAAGCCCGAGAGGCCCGAACACCAGAAGGGCCAATAACACCACGGCGGGATGAAAATACCACTCTATTGTCTTTTGTTGTTTTTTCGTTTCTTCCATGTCATATGTTCGTCCGACTCGTCATGAAGAGGCCTTAAAGGGGGTGTGTAAGGTATGCCATCCTCGAGGGATTCAAAAGCGTCCTCGGTCAACTCGTCGTCCTTGTCGCAGTTATAAAGCCCGCCTTCATCGCCTTCTTCATCTATACTTTCGGGCTCATCTATAACGACCAGTTCGTCTTCAAGATCATCTATCCCCACTATGTCCATTATGGTCTTTTTGATAAGGAAATGTTCGCCCTCGGAATCGACCTTGCCCTTGAGTATGACCCGTGGACCGTCCTCTACCTCTATCTCAAGGACCTCTATATCCATTCCTTCATCCCTGAGCTGCTCAAAGATAAGATCTTTTATCTCATCATTGGTCAAGCCTTCTATCTCCGCCATACGCTTCCGCCTTTCCGTTTATGGTATTGCCCCATAAAGTCTCCCGGCTAAAGTATACCATGTTATTCTGGAAATGCCAGCTAACGGAATGACGAAATAGATGCGCACGGGAAGAACAATAACTGCCACAGCTGAAAGCGCGCTTATTCCCCTATCGCCTTCACCAACACTCTTTTACGGCGTCTGCCATCGAATTCTCCGTAGAAGATCTGTTCCCAGGGACCCAGGTCAAGCTTGCCCCCTGTTATGGCAACTACCACCTCTCTGCCCATAACCTGTCTTTTAAGATGCGCGTCACCGTTGTCCTCGTATCCGTTATGACGGTAATGGCTGACGGGTTCATGCGGAGCAAGCTTTTCCAACCAGTCGTCATAATCCTGTATAAGACCCGGTTCATCATCGTTTATATAAACGCTGGCGGTTATATGCATCGCGTTAACAAGGCACAGGCCTTCTTTTATGCCGCTTTTTTTAACCATTTCCTCAACTTTAGATGTTATGTTTATGTAGTCGCGGCGTTGGGGTGTATTGAACCAGAGTTCCTCTCTGTGGGACTTCATGATGGACCTCCTTAATAATAAAAGGTTTTCGTCACGCGTCGAGCGTGCTTTGTCGGAAGATCATTTTGTTCCGTCCACGACCCATTCAGCGTATTCACTGTTTACGCGAGAAAGGGGAATACCTATTATGCAAGGACACGAATAACTGTGTAACTCTTTTATCTCTTTTTCAAGCTCCGGGAAAAGTGATGACTTTGTCTTTAGGAGAAGGACCGCCTCATTGTCTTTCTGGACCTCTCCTTCCCAGCGGTATATGGCAGTGAGGTTGTCAACAATATTGGCGCACGCGGCCAGGCGTTTTTTCACAACGCCCTCCCCGATCTTGACAGCTTCTTCCTTATTAGACGCTGTAACATATACTATGATCAGCTCTTCCATGTTGGGCCCCTTTCCAGACTTGCGGTCACCGGCCTTTTATCTGACGGTGTACCGTGTAAAGGACGATCGCGGCGGCGGCTGTAACATTGAGAGATTCGACCTTTTCATCAATAGATATATGAAAAAACCTCTCCACCTCTTCCTCGATCTCTTTTGAAAGCCCCCTGCCTTCTGACCCGAAAGCTATCATAAAAGGGCCTTCCGGCGCCAGATCGGCACATGAGGAAAGCGATCTGCCCCGCCCCGCGGCGCTGCCGATAATAGAGTATCCCTCCGCTTTTAAACGCCTTATCTCTTCTATATCCAGAAAATGCGCGGGTACATCCACCACAGCTCCGCTTGAGGATCTGACGACCTTGGGATTATATATATCGGCGGTTCCTCCATACATTACCAGAGAGCGCACGCCGAAAGCCGCCGAAAGCCTTATGATAGAACCAAGATTACCCGGATCTTGTATGCCATCGCACAAAACAGCGATATCGCCGATATTTAACTTCGGCCATGAGGGCTTCCTGACCACGCCGAGAATACCCTGTGAGTTCCTGAGGGAAGATACCATTTCGAATTCTGCCGCCGGCACCCTGAAAGTCTTTGTCCCGTTTTCCCGACACTGGTCTTCAATGCGGCGTGATGAAGGCGCACCCAGGACCTTACTTGAGAAAAATACGGCCTCGGGAGCTTTGCCCTTCGCCATGATATCGGAAACGATCTTCGCGCCTTCAGCCACGAAAACCCCTTCTTCATCACGCTTTTTTTTGTTGCGCAGAAGCTCTCTTATTCTTTTTATCTGAGGTTTTCTAGCTTTATCCATACATTATGAACATCCTGCCGAATTACCTCTCGAACCTGGCGAGTTTCTCCCACCATGCGTCGGGATCCCATTCAGCGGTGCTTTCCCATAGCTTTTTGGCGCTTTTCGTTTTGAGGTGCGCCGGTGCTTTTTTGAAAAATTTACGGGCTGAAACAAACCCCCGGGCGCTATACTCTTTGGCCTGTATCAGGCACTCCAGAAGATCCGCGTCCCTTGAAATAACGCTTTCGGGCGTATCCTGGGCATCATACTCTTTTCTGTGGCTCCCAAGATCGAACTTGATCTCACCATCAAGATCCTTAATCAGTTCACCGAAAGCCGCGCTCTCCGCCTCGCGAACATTAAGATATCGGTGAGCAACCTTGTGAGGGTCCCCTATCCTGGCCTCGTGTATATCGTTGAAAAGACACATTAAAACGACCTTGCCTGTATCGGCCTTTTCCATTTTGGCCAGCACATATCCTATTACAGCGCAACGGAAACTGTGTTCGGCCACGCTCTCACTATCCGGGATACCCAGCATATCCCAGCCGCTGCGTCTGACGCGTTTTAGTGTGCCGGCTTCGGCGATAAAGTTCAGTAGGTTCTGCATGGTTATTGGTGTATTTGTGTATTGGTATATTGGTTGTTGGTACAGTAGTGTGTCGGTTATTTGTGTACTAGCATATCGGTCACCGGAACGATCTTTTTATCTCGTAGCAAACAAGAGCTGTGGCGACCGCCGCGTTATAGGAAAGCGCCGCGCCGTCCATGGGCAATGAAACTTTAATGTCCAGCTCTTTTAAGATACCCGGCCGCACACCTTTGCCTTCAGAACCGATCACCACGGCAAGAGGAGCCCGGAATTCAACTTGCCGTATATCCCGGGCGCATTCAAGCACGGCGCCTGCCACCATTATGCCTTCAGCGCGGGCCTTTCTAACGGCTGTGGCTATGTTGGGCAGAGCGCATATATCGACGTAATTCTCGCCGCCATTGGCC
The DNA here is from genome assembly GCA_964451815.1 of uncultured Planctomycetia bacterium. Taxonomy (GTDB): domain Bacteria; phylum Omnitrophota; class Gorgyraeia; order Tantalellales; family Tantalellaceae; genus CAYVIW01. Next base: position 3,589 of record CAYVIW010000029.1, read on the forward strand.
ACACGCAGCACGGTCTCGTTGACCATCGCGGAACCATGTTCAGGGATCACGACCGAGAACCCCCCAAGACAGGCGAGACTACGTATGATACCTCCAAGATTCTGCGGATCGGTGACTCCATCCACAAAAACTATCACCGTTTTGGCGGCAAGACACTTCAGAACTGTCTCCCGGAACGGAGTGTATTTAAACTCGACCACTTCCGCCACAACACCCTGTGTATTAAACGCAGGGCACAACTCATCTATTATTTTCTTTTCAACGGATTCAAAGGCAAGCCCCGTCTTTTTGAGCTCTTTTACGACCTCTGAAAGTTCTGTCCGTTTCTGAAGATATATTTTTTTTATCGACCCCGGGTCTGTTTTTATCCGCTCGACCACAGGGTTCTTCCCGCACAACTTCATGTGAACCCTTTTTAAAACGTCAGCACGATGCCGTTAAGCGGCAAGGGCCAGTATAACACCCAGAAGAAGTGCTATAACCCCGATATAGTAGGTGAACCTGGGCGGCTGTTCATCTATCCAGTCCAGCATTCCCATTATGAAGCTCTTTTTTATAACGAACACCAGGACCCCGCTGAAAAGAGCTAACGCGCCGAAGAACATTATTACCCAGGGCACGCGGCAGTCGCTGGCAGCTATCATTAGCAGTATGCCGATAACACTCTTCACGGCGCTCGCGATATAAAAATTGTTCTTTTCCTTAATGCGGCTGAAAATAGTCCTGAGGGTTTCCGGACGGAATATAAGAAGACACCCGTAGACTATTACAGCTATTGAAAAAAGCTTTACCAGTAGTACCATTTTTCCTCCTCCGTTATTTTATAGTTCTCTATACTACTTTTTCATGAACCGTTGTATTACATCCATAATCATTTCCTGGTCACTCTTGGGGCGAGTATCCTGCTGTACAGGGACATCGCCCTCTGACTCCTGGCCGGTAGTCCGCTTTATCAGATCGCTTACGGTATCCACCGCGAAACTCTGTATGGCCCGGCTCACGTTCGGCCCCGGATAGAACCTGGGTTTATCCATGGACCCTTTTATCTTAAAATCAAAAACTATTTCACCGGGCGTCGTCTCAAGATACCTGACGATATCGCTGATGCTGACTTCCCAGAAACCAGAGGCGAACCCGCTCGGTCTCTCGGTGTATTCCAGACCTCTAAGCTTGAGGATATTGTCCGATCCGATATTATCATTATGGAAGTCTATTATCAGCGTGCCGGAAAATCTTCCGCTCTTAATATCGACAGGGGAATACTTATCATAATAGGGTTTGAAAAGTATTATGTCCACGTTTTCGGGCTCTATCCTGTTGGACATCGTGAGACCCGGAGTGGTAGGATCAAGACTCACCACCCAACGTACAGGCTGGGCCTTGTCTCCGTTAATATAACCTTTTCCTGTAGTTCCGGCCCCCAGAACTTCGGTAAGATCGTTGCTGAGCCGCAGGGTTATCTGCCCGTCTACCCCCTCGAAAGTCATATAGAACGGCCTTGCCGCGACGGCCTTATCAAGGAATGTGAACTTTCCGTTCTTTACATCTATTATATCGGTCAGGACAAGAAGGTCGGATATCGCTCTATCGCCCATGATACCGCCGACAGCGGCCTCACCTGCCGACACTTTCTTTTCTGTCTTTTTCGGCAGCTGAGCGGGCTTATCTTCCGACATCATAGCGGCGACCTCGTTAAGATTGAGCCGTCCGTCCGACAACCTCTCGATATTGATCAACGAGTCAACGGCCTCTATATCGGTTATCTCTATACCGTCGAGTATGTTCCGGCCCCTCATCTTGTACCGGCAGGTTATAGTAGCGATCGTTGCCAGATGCCTGTTCTGAAAACCTTTAGGGTTCAGGATCGAGAACCCCTCTATGGTAAGAACCTCCCCCTCAAGATCAAAAATAAGCCTGTCCACGCGAACGTATCCGGGAAGCATCCTTTTTATGGCATTCTCGGCGGAGAACTGGAAGATATCGTGACGATAATACCATATGCCCGCGCCTGAGGCTATGACCAGGACAAGAACTATTAACAGGAACTTTTTCACAGAACCTTCTCCTTATTCTTTACCGCCAGATACCCTCTATGAGCTCACCACAAAAGGAACATTTACCGTCAATAAAGGGCTTTTCCTCAATGCCCGCGGAAAATCCGGACCTGTCTATAATGGTTTTCCCGCATGAGGGGCATTGCGTCTTGCCTGCATCCGGAACGTTCCCCATATAAATGTACTTGAGACCCTCTTCCCGGCCTATTTCCGCCGCTTTTTTTATGATGTCCACCGGTGTCGGATGCGAAGAGGTGTATTTGTAATCAGGGTGAAAACGGCTGATATGCCAGGGGATCTCTTTTCCCACGCCGGCCAGAAAGCCCGCTATATCCCTGAGCTCTTTTTCTGAATCGTTCTCACCCGGAACTATAAGAGTGGTCACCTCGACCCATATACCGGCCTTTTTGAGGTTCTCTATCGACCGGATCACAGGATCCAGCCTCGCGCCGCATATTTTTCTATAAGAGCTGTCTTTGAAGAACTTGAGATCTACATTAACGGCGTCAAGATAAGGCCTTATTTCTTCTACGGCTTCCGCCGTCATGTAACCGTTGGTGACGAAACTGTTCGATATCCCTCTATCCCTGGCTATCCTGGCGGTGTCGAGCGCGTACTCAAAAAAGACCGTCGGCTCCGTATATGTATAAGAGATACTGCGGCACCCTCTTTTTTCAGCCTCTCTCACTATCTCTTCCGGCTTCATCTCATAGCCTTCCATATCCTCGTTCTTGGCGGAAACCTGGGATATGTTCCAGTTCTGGCAGAAACTGCACCTGAAATTGCATCCGATAGTGGCTACGGAATAGGCGTATGTGCCAGGAAGAAAGTGGTATAGAGGTTTCTTCTCTATGGGATCCACATGGCTGGCTATCACATTACCGTAAGCGAAAGTGTATAGCTCTCCGGCCTTGTTCTTTCGCATGCCGCAAAACCCGAAGTCGCCGTCGTCTATAGCGCACCTGTGGGCGCATAGCCCGCATATTACACGATTATCTTCCGCTTTTTCCCAGAGCATCGCTTTTTTCATCATCACAACCCCAGTATAATGATCTGTCTCTCCGGGTTATATTTTTTCCTCTACTTCCAATGGAGAGGCGTTATCTATGCTTATAGTGGCCTCAAGATCCCTTTTAAATCGCTTGATATGTCCGTCGCCTGTCTCATAAGCCTTTGAGGCGTTCTCTATGGACTTGCCAATGAACTCGAACTTTTTGTAAAAGAGATCGAAATCTCTCTCAACCTTCGAAAGCGATTGCTGAAGTTTTTTCGCTTCCCGGGTTATCTCTATGTTCCGGACCCCCATTATTATGACCTGCAGGAACGCGTAAAAAGTGTTGGGACTTACCGGTATAACTTTCCTGTCCCGTGCGTATTCATAGATCAAACAAGGTTCGTCCATGTGGTTCTTTTCAGCGATGGTCTCATAATAGATGGCTTCAGAAGGGATAAAGAGGAGCGCGAACTCCGTGGTGCCTTTCTCGGGTTTTATGTATTTATCCTTTATCGAATTTATCTGGACCTTCAGCGCCTTTTCGTAGTTGGACCAGTGAGCCCTCCTCTCTGCCGGATCGACCGTAGCGATATATTTCTGGTAATCGTCTCTGGGGAATTTTGAGTCTATAGGCACCACGACATCCCTGTATTTGACAACAGCGTCAACTTTTTCTCCCCCCTCCAGTGTGTACTGCCTTTCCCACATGCCCTTGCCTGGAAGTATTCGCTCCAGCATTTCCTCGAGAACGGTCTCTCCGTAATTTCCTCGCAGTTTGGGCGCCTGCAGGAGATATTCCAGTGACTGGCCCAGCCTTTCGGCCTTTTCCTGCTGCGCGACCAAAGAAGTCACGGTCTTGTTCATGCTGTTGATGTGCTCAAGCGTCCTCTGGGCGCTGGAGGAGAGAAAATCTTTGGAACTCGCAACTTCCCTGCGGGCGCTATCCATTGTCTCTCGAAGGTCCCGGGAGAAATCTATGAACTTCTGATTGAGAAGCGACTCTATCATCGAACGGCCGTCCTCACCCTGACGTGTTTTAAGCATCAGGAAAGCTAAAGCCGTGACAATGGCAAGAAGTACCACCAGTATGGTTATAATAATGATCTCCATGACTATATATTACTATTGCGCGGGCTGGATATCAAGCGCTTTATCGTATGCTTTGGAGCGGCGGAAAGCCCTTCGGGCACACCCTTTAGGGGACGGGGGGGGGCGCGCCCCGC
>CAYVIW010000030.1:0-37115 GCA_964451815.1 uncultured Planctomycetia bacterium
CCTTATGGGTATCAACGTAGGTTACCTTTTCGACGATTACAACGCCGAAATGGAAGGTTATTACTGGTTGAAACAGGACAGGAACCCCGGTACTTCAAGAGGCGATCAGCCAAACCAGTCTTTTGACTCCATAGGTGGACACGTCAGCAATGATATAAACACTATGGGTATCAGAGGAAGCTTTGACCCGATAGAGGACTGGACAGTCGCTCTTGAAGGTGCCCTGCAGATGGGAAGGTACATAGGAGCCGATTCACAGGCAAACCGCCGCGGCAGATTCGCTTTTGCGATAGACGCGATGGTCGAAACCCGTTATTTCCAGGACCAATATGCTTGGAAACCTGTTCTCAGCGCCGAATATATACTCTATTCGGGCCAGGGAGACCAGGGTAATATGAATAACGCCACAGACGGTACTTACAGAGGATGGGATCGGATGTATCGCGGTAAATTCGATACTGCCATCCGTGAGTTCCAGGGCGAATTCTATAATACCTCACAAGGTATGACTCCTGGTACAACCAACCAGCATCAGGTGCTTTTCAGAGGTTCAGTAGAGCCCATGGACGATGTTACGGTTGAAGGTACATATGCTCTGTTCTGGTTGCACTCGGAATTTTCCAAGGACCAGGCACAGGCCAACGCTAACAAGAACATGTTCGTTGGACAGGAAGTTGATATTAACGTAACATGGAACTATACGGAAGACGTGAGCTTTGGTCTTCTGTCAGCATGGTTCATGCCCGGCTCAGCGTTCTCTTCAGACGTTCAGGGTACAGGCAAGAAAGCCATTGCAACTAACATGGTTGGAACTATGACCCTCAGCTTCTAAGTGTATTAAAAGCGAGGCAATAAAAGCCCCCGGCAGAAATGCCGGGGGTTTTTTTTTAAACCAAAATCCCCTGAACAAGCCCTCTTTTTTTGACAAATAACCAAATAATTTGATAAAAAATCAATTCAACCTGGTTAATTTAACCAGGTTGATTTAACCAGGTTAAATCGACTGGGGGATGGGTGGGAATGAAAAGATTGACTTTTGTTCTGTTACTATTACAATATAATAATAAGTAGTTCATTTTTGGTGAAGACAACAGTAAAGGGGGAGATATGGAAGAGAACGCGAAAAAACCTGCCATAAAGATCACTAAAGATAACATTTACGCCATCCTTTCTTATCTATGGGTATTGTGTCTTGTCCCGGTCCTTATGAAGAAGGACGACAAGTTCACCAGATTCCACGCTAAGCAGGGTCTGATGCTTTTTATAATTGAGGTCGCTCTGGGGATAATAGGTATAGTTCCGCGTCTTGGCGCGTTCCTTTCTAGTGTGGGCTTGATAATATGCGCGGTTATATCGGTCATTGGCATAGTGCAGGTGCTTCTCGGTAAGGAATGGAAGATACCATTTGTTCATGACTGGGCAGAGAGCCTGATAAAGATATAACCGGGAATTAAATAAACGATGGGTTTTTTGAAACGTCGCGGCAGATCCCTTTTTATCGTGTTTTCGGTGCTCGTCATTCTGGCAGGCGCGGCTGTCATTTATTTCAGCAGCCTCGAGCCTGTTCAGGAAAAGGAGCCTGTCGATGTGATGAGGAGTTTCTCGTTCTCAAGTCCAGACCAGCTTGAGAAGTGGGAGGAAAAAAAACTTTCCCGGAACTCCACAAAATATACCATAGTAAACTATGCTGACGGGCCTTGTTTAAGGGGTTACAGCGAGAACTCGGCATCCGCTCTTTATATACGAGAAACACTTTCACCGGACTTTGGTCCCTATATAAAGTGGGACTGGAAGGTCATTAAATTTCCTGACAGGCAGAGCCAAGAAAGTCTGGATGAAAAAGAAGAGTTCGATTTCGCCATGCAGGTCTATGTGATCTTCTACGCGAGGTCCATGCTTGCCGCGCGGGCCATACAATATGTGTGGACAGAGGATATACCCGCGGGAAGCGTAGCGGACAGCCCTTATACCAAAAACGTCAAGATAATGGTTCTCCAAAGCGGGGAGGCAGAAGTCTGGCATCGTGAAGAAAGGGATATAGCTCAGGATTACCTTGAGCTTTTCGGGGAGGAGTTGGATCGTGACATTATGGCCGTGTCTTTTATGAGCGATTCCGACAGCACCGGGACTACGGCGGAGGCTCTTATAAAAAATATAGAACTGGGATATCTTTTTTTGGAAAGGGCCGATATAGAGTCGGATGCGGAAGAGTCGGCCCCTGTGAGTGATTTTAAATAAAAAAGTCCTTAAAAAAAAGGGGGCAGCCATCAAATATCTGAATAGATCCTTACAGTCGCGTTACATGCTGATACTCGTGCTTTCTATGCTTATCCCCACAGTGTTCGTGGGTGGGTGTCTATACTATCTTATTATGACGGTGATGGCCGAACAGATAGCTCTTCCGGATTTTATAGCCAGAGACCTTATGCCGGTCATTGAGAGGATAAACTACGTGCTGGTAGTCGGGCTTCCTGTTGTTTTTGTGGCCCTCATAACCTGGGCTCTGGTGCTTTCATACAAGTTTGTCGGGCCTCTTGAAAGGCTGGAGGAGGACCTGGCCAGTATAGACGAAGGGGACTATTCCGTGAGGCTGCAAATAAACAAAGATCACGACCTCAGCCCGATAGCGAACATTATAAACGATCTTGTGGACCAGCTGGAAAAGAAAGGAAACGAGAATAATGGGAATACATAAAACGGCTATAGTGGATGACGCCGCGCTGGTGGACGGGTCCGCCGAAATAGGTCCCGGGGCCATAATAGAGGCGGGTGTTACGATCGGGGGAGAGGTAAAAATAGGACCGTACGCGCATATACATACCGGTACTGAGATAGGTGAGGGTACGATAGTACATACCGGCGCCATAATAGGCGATGTTCCCCAGGACCACAGGTATAAAGGCCAAAAGACTTTTACGCGTATAGGAAAGAACACGGTTATACGGGAATATGCTACCATACACAGGGGGACCGAAGAAGGCACTTCTACGGTGGTGGGGGACAACAATTATCTGATGGTGCAATGCCATCTGGGCCATAACTGCCGCACAGGCGATAACGTTATAATAGCCAACTCGGCTTTGCTTGCCGGCCACGTTGAGGTGGGTAGCGGTACTTTTATTTCAGGCAACGTGGTGTTCCACCAGTTCTGCCGGTTGGGAAGATACGTGATGGTGGGAGGTTTCACCGGGGTCAATAAGGATGTTCCTCCCTTCATGCTTGTGAGGGGGCCTTCTGCCGTGAGGGGGGTCAACCTTGTTGGTCTGAGGCGAGGAGGGTTTAAACGTGATACCATAAGAGAGATAAACGAGGCATATTCTATATTTTTCAAGGAGGGACTTACAAATGAAGAGGCCCTGGAGAAGATAAGGGGCACGCTGCATTCCGCCGAAGCGGGGGAATTCGCGGATTTTATCTCCTCATCCAAGAGGGGGATATGTAAATACAGATATACAAGAGAAGAGTATTTTGAATGAGTGAAAATGCAGTGCCATTGAAAAATTAAAAATAGAAAGGAGATGACGATGAAAAGATCCGACATTGATAAAATGGTACAAAAATACCAGCCGGCCGTCAAGAGGACGGGGGAACAGCTCAATAAGGCGGTAAAAGCCGCGGAAGAGGACATCGCCAGGATGTACAGGATAGCCCAGGCCCATGTGGAGATACAAATGACCAATCTCCAGAAGGAGAAACTGTATCATGATATCGGAAAGGAAGTCGCTTTAAAGTTCATGAATGGCGAGATCGATATGCCCGGGCTGGAAAAGTACAGGAAAAAATTGCAGAAGCTTGATCTAGCCAACGAGAAAAAGAAAAAGACCATATCGGCTGTTAAACGATCAAAGAAAAAGAAAAAGTAGGCCGCGTCGGGACGATGACCGGAAGATGCGAGCCTACTTCTACAAGGGCAAAAAAATACTCGAACGTGAAGACCGTTTTTATGGCGGCCGAGACGACGGTGATTCTCGCGTTTATGGTGTTTTTCCACTTCTTTCTCGCCCGACCGCTATCTTCCCTCGCGTATTCCGCTACGGGAAATTTCGCGGCTTCTTGCGTTGTTTTTTCCGTCACCTTCCTCGCATTTCTTTACATAGCGGGATTTCCCCTGCATGTTGCCAATACTTTTTTTGTGGAGAAAGCGTTCTCTCTTTCCAGGCAGACTTTCAGTTCCTGGGCGAAGGATGAGGCTAAATCCGCGACGCTGTCACTTGTCCTGTCTGTTTTTTGCATAGGGTTCTTTTACGCGGCCGTGTTCTATTTCCCGGCAATGTGGTGGGTGGTCTGCTCCCTGGGATGGATATTGCTCACTGTTGCCCTGGCGATATTGATGCCCGTTTTTCTGTTGCCTTTATTTTTTAAATATATGCCTGTTGATGACCGAGAGCTCAAGGATCTTATAGGCGATATCGCCGCAAGATCCGGGATAGGCCCGGTGGATGTCTGCCGGATAGATCTGAGCCGTAAGACCGTTAAAGCCAACGCGGCGCTTGTGGGGATGGGCGCCACTCGTAAGGTTGTACTGGCCGATACCCTTACCGACAATTTTACGCGCGAAGAAGTGGGAGTTGTGGCGGCGCATGAGTTCGGGCATTATAAGTACCGGCATGTAGTGAAACTTGTAACGTTCGCTTCAATATCGACTTTTCTGGGGTTTTTTATTCTTTCCCGCCTGTCGGATCACGTAGCGGGTATAGCAGGTTCTTCCGGCCTTTACGATCTAAGGGTGCTTCCTGTGATATTCTTTCTGGCGACAGTGTTCCACACTGGAGCACTTCCTTTTAAGAACTATGTTTCCAGAAAGCTGGAAACTCAGGCTGACAGATTCGCTCTGGATGTCACGTCTGATGCCGAAAATTTTATTTCCGTTATGGATAAGCTGGGCAGGATGAACTTCGCCGACAGGGACCCGTCCATGCTCAAGAAGATATTGATCTACAGCCATCCCCCCATAAACGAAAGGATAAGGTTCGCGGATGAATGGAAAACGGCCGACAGGGCCGGCGCAGGTCCAAAGCCATAAGGCGATACGGAGGATGTACAGGGCGCTGGAAAAAAGGTTCGGGGACCTGAAGTGGTGGCCTGCTAAGACACTGTTCGAGGTCGTCGTGGGGACTATATTAACGCAGAACACTTCGTGGGCCAATGTTGAGAGAGCTATAAAGGATCTCAGGTCAAAAGGGCTTCTCTCGCCACAAGATATTATCAAAGCGGATGCGAGGACGGTCGAAAGCGCGGTTAGATGCACCGGGTATTTCAGGCAGAAAGCCTCCAGGCTTAAGGCCATAAGCCGTTTTTTTGAAGGGGGCATACCGGAGCACAGGAGAAAAGAGGTCGGGCAGATACGTGAGGAGCTGCTCTTGATAAAAGGAGTGGGCCCTGAAACGGCTGATTCCATTATCCTGTATGCCCTCAAGATGCCGGTTTTTGTTGTTGACGCTTACACAAGAAGGATATTCGCGCGTCACGGTATCATCGGCCGGACGGCAAAATACGACCAGGTCCGCTGTCTTGTGGAAGGAGCTTTGGGGCGTGATGTGAAAGTTTTGAACCAGTTCCACGCTCTTCTGGTGGAAACCGCCAAATTATACTGTAAAAAGAAAGCCGGCCTTTGCGACCGGTGCCCTATGGGCGGGAACTTAGAGAGGGGGAAAACATGAAAGAGACAGAGAACATAATCAGTCTCGCGCGTGAAGCCGCTGTGGAAGCGGGCAAATATATTTTTGAACATATAGGTAAGATACGGGACATCTCCTACAAGGAAGGCGTTAATAACCTTGTTACGGATGTTGACAGGGCATCAGAGAGTATCATTATGGATAAAATAAAAGAGGCCTTTCCGGAACACTCTATACTTGCCGAGGAGAGCGGAGAATATTTTCGGGAAGAAGAGTTCAAGTGGGTGATCGACCCGCTTGACGGTACGGTGAATTACGCGCATACGTTCCCGTTCTTTTGTGTGTCAATAGGAGTGATGAAGGGCTCGGCGGCAAAAGTGGCAGTGGTCTATGACCCGGTCCGCGATGAGCTTTTTACGGCGCAAGAAGGCGGGGGAGCTTATGTTAACGACGCCGCGATAAAAGTTTCCTCGGCGCCTTCGCTCAAAGATTCGCTTGTGGCAACAGGATTTGCCTACACTATGGAGGGTAAGGCCTCGAACATGGCGCTTTTTGCTAAAATAATGGGCAAAGCGCAGGCTTTAAGGCGCGCCGGTTCCGCCGCGCTAGACCTTTGTTATGTGGCCTGCGGGCGCATGGACGGTTTTTGGGAGCTTAACCTTTCGCCGTGGGATACCGCTGCCGGACAGCTGATCGTATCCGAGGCGGGGGGAGAGGTCTCTACTCTGGACCGCGGGAAATATGACATCCATAAAAAGGAAATTCTTGCCACCAACGGCATCATACATGATGAGCTTTCTAATATATTGACCGGATCCGATCCCGCCAATTCATAGGACGTCTGTCCTGCCTGTTCTGCCTGTCCTGAGGGCAAAGCCCGAAGGGAGGGCAAGGCCTTAAGGGTGAGAAGCGAGGGGCTCAAATATACCTGTCATGTAAGAGGGATCGGGATATTTTCCCGGGGACGTACGATTTCCCCTGCGAGAAATCGTCCTCAACGTTCCGCTCGCAACCCGCCCTCGTCCTAATATTGCTGGGCGGGACCATGCTTGCTCCCTTCACGGCTCCCCCGCCTGTCCTGAGTGAAACGAAGGGGCCTTCTTCTGCGACCTCATCCGACTATCTCGGTAAGAAAGATTCCTTATTGACTGACCCGCAATATATCGTTTAGCATTTTTCGTTAGTCCTTTTCAAAGTAAAAAAAATCATAATTTAGGACATTCATGGGTTCCTTCTGGCTGATTGTTAGTGTTTCAAAAAGTAAGTTGACATTGAGCTGCATCACATGTACAATTGATATGTAAAGTAAATGAAAGTTAGAAATACATTCCATCAACAACGCTATCTGGAGGTAGGTAGGATGAAGTACAGGACAGTTATAGAGTTGATATGCGACGCGGCCGATAGGGACGAAGCGTCTAACATCGCCGGTGATTATCTTAAAGGTGATGTAGAGTTTGGTGTTGAGATGCATTGCAAAAGCGGGTCTTTGTGGGCGCACAGGGTCGGTAAATACGCGGCCTCAAGCGCCATAGCCATAATGGTGTTCGCTTCCTTTCTGCTCACGGTCACGCCCCTTTCGGTAGACAGCGAAACAGGCGCCGTAAGTTACAGGGTGGGCATAGAAAGCACATCAACTGTGATGCCGGAGCTTAAGACAAAGCACAGAGCGGATTTTAAGAATGAATGGGCGAACAAGAAAGACGAAGCCATTCTCGAATATTTGAAGAACTGATATAGCCCGAGGGCGTAAAACGATGAAGGAGCCGGAAACGGCTCCTTTTTTCTTTGTAGGGTCCGGTGGAGGTGATATACTGTTTGTCTCGAAAGGAAACGCTATCATGACAGGGAAGAAAAAGAAGATATTCGAAGGCAGGGTTTTCAGCGTCAGTACGGGGAAAAAGGTCCTGCCCGATAAAAGAAAAGTATACATAGAGGAAGTAAGCCACCCGGGCGCTTCTTTGATAGTCCCCTTGCGGGGCGAAGGTGTGGTTTTCATCCGTCAGTTCCGTCCCGTTATAGACAGATACATCTGGGAGATACCCGCCGGGACGCTTTCGCCGGGCGAGGCTCCCGCTGACTGCGCGAGACGGGAGCTTCAGGAAGAGACCGGATATACCGCCGACAGCATGCGGGACCTGGGATATATCTTCACAACTCCGGGTTTTTGCGATGAAAAGATAAGCGTGTTCAAGGCTGTATGCGGCAAAAGGAAAGCCGTTAAAAGGGATGAGGATGAGCTTATAACAGTAAGGACCTTTTCCCGTACGGAGATAAAGAAAATGCTTTTCAATGGCCGGATAACCGACGCCAAAACGATCGCCGCCCTGGCGCTCGCGGGAATTCTATGAACCGGTAACACTGTTCAGTAGCTGTTGAAAGATACGGTTTCTTTTTTTGGCTTTCTCTGCTTTCTTCTTTTTGGCGCACCGCTGGGTTTTCCTAAAGAGATAAGCAGCTCAACTTTCCTTGACGCGGGTATTGAGAGCGTCTTTTTAAGGGCCCGTTCGTTGAACCACCCCAATATGCAGTTGGCTAAACCAAGGTCCTCGGCCTGTAGAACAAGATGCGCGCAGGCTATTCCTATATCTATGCGCCTGAAATCCGTGCGCATGAGCTTTCCTCCGGCCCATGAGGCGGGTTTTGTCTTTTCTGATACTATCGCGATAAAAGCTGAAGCGCCCCGGGCGAAAAGGTTCATTTTATAGATACCCGAAAGGGTTTTGTCGACTATCCTGTCCGCCATAGCGGGGTCATCTACGATAATGAACCTCCAGGGCTGCGAGTTGCAGGCCGAAGGAGCGTGGCGCGCGGCCTCCACGCACATCTCAAGATCAGCGCGGGGTATTGCTGTCTTATCTCCATATTCGCGGGTGCTTTCCCTGGAAAGCGCCAGATCCAAAAAGGCCATGGTCCCTCCCTTATCTGTGGCGGTTTTAGCGAGTTTCTAATATAATATAACACATGAGAACAAGATGCGCTATCATTGTCGTTTCACTGTCCGCGGTCCTGGCCTGCTATGGCTGCGCCAGGACCGGAACTGTGAGGACCCGGGCCCCCGGGCCGGACCTGCCGGAAGAGAGGGCTGCATTAGAAATACAAAAGCCCCGGGAGTTCCCTACGCGGAAAAGGCTGATCTTCCATATGGCCTGGAACAGGATACCGGTAGGCAGGATAATAGCCGAAAGCAAAGATATTATAAATTACAAAGGGCGTGATGTATATGTGGTCACGCTTTTTACCGAATCCAACAGGTTCCTTTCCCACATATACAGAGTAGAGGACACATACACTTCATATGTTGATACTATCACCATGACCAGCAGGAGATATGAGGCCGACCGCAAAGAAGGGACCTACAGGAAACATGTTATAGTGGAATACGATTTCGAGAAAATGGAAGCCATCTACACGAACCTCACAGATGGTTCGGTCAAGACCTGCTCGATAGAAGACGATGTCCATGACCCCGTGAGTGTTATCTGCAGTTTTATGACGCTTCCCGTAAAGGCCGGGGACCGTGTTGATATGACCGTAAACCTTAATGAGAAAAATTATGATATATACGCTCAGATAGGGGGTGTTGAAGCCATAAGGTTGCCCGGCCTGGGCACCAGAGCGGGCTATAAGGTAACACCATATTTCAAGCTTGACGGAGAGGAGGTCCGCAAGGGCAGGGCGTGGATATATGCTTCGGCGGACGCCGACCGTTATCCGCTTTTCGGGGTGGTCATAATACCTTTCGGCAGGATAACGGCGACCCTGGTCGCTATAGAGGATCTGTAATGGTGCAGGGGCAGCGCAACATATTTCGAACACTTTCAGATACTGTTATAGAGACTTACCTTCTGCCTCTATGAATATATGGGTAAACAGCGGTATGTTTTCGAGGGGCACCGTGAAGCGAGCAAGCATGGTCCCTTCTTACGAAGAGGAACGGTGGGTTATGCGGAGAGTGTTCGAAATATATTGCACTATCGGCGTATATGTGAATTGACAATATCTTGTTTTTAATATAAGTTATAACAAAAATGCCATTCACTATGGAGGTGATAATGAAAAGGATAGCGGTAGTTTATTATTCAAGGGGAGGCAACACGCGCAGGATGGCGGAGCTCGTCTCTGACGGGGCGCGGGAAGAGAGCGGGATCACGGTCGATATAACGGATATAGCGGATTTTCCGGCCGAAGAGGCGCTCGGGTATGACGGGCTCATGATAGGGTCTCCCACCTATTACGGTTCCATGGCCTACCAGATCAAAAAATTTTTTGATGATTCCGTAAGTTTTCATGGTAAACTGTCCGGTAAGGTGGGCGCGGCTTTTACCTCCGCGGCCAACATAGGAGGCGGCAACGAGACCACCATAACCGGGATCCTCAACGCCATGCTTATACATGGCATGGTCATAGCGGGCAGGTATCAGGGGGACCATTACGGTGTGGTCTCGATAGGCGCTCCCGATAAAAGAGTTGAAAAGCAGTGCCGTGAACTTGGTGTTGAGACGGCTAAACTGGTAAAGAAACTGGCCTAGAAGGGCCGGCAAACCGAAAGGGCTGACATTGAGAAAAACATTTGTCCTGGATACCAACGTAATACTTCACAATCCGCAATCGCTTGTTTCTTTTGACGACAACACAGTGCTGCTTCCAATAGAGGTCCTGGAAGAACTCGACAGGTTCAAGAGAGACCATGACGAAAAAGGGCGTAACGCCAGGGTCGCTATACGCATGCTGGATAATTTCAGGCAGAAAGGTGAGCCCGGCCTTGGGTTCCCGCTTGAAAACGGCGGGGTTCTCAGGATCACAACAGGCATAGACCTTGAGAAGGCTTCTGACATAGGTCTTTCCAGGAGTCTTGTGGACAACAGGATACTTCTGACCGCTTATATCCTGCAGGCCGAGGGGGAGGAGGTCATCTTTGTTTCCAAGGACATCAACGCCAGGATAAAGGCCGACGCGCTGGGCATAAACAGCGTGGACTTTGAGAAACAGAAAGTCGATTTTGACAAACTGTATCAGGGGTGGCATTCCGTGGAAGTTGAAAAGGAGAAAGTGGACTCATTTTACAGCGCTAAGGAGTTCCCTGCTGAAAGCGGGGATTTCTTCCCGAACGAGTTCGCTCTCCTGGTGGACAAGGCCAACTCCAAACATACCGCGATAGGGCGATACAAGAAAGACTTCAATATACTTATGCCGCTTATTTTCAACAAGATGTCGGTAATGTCCATAAGGCCCCGGAACAAAGAACAGGCCATGGCTATAGAGCTTCTGTTGAACAACGACGTTAACCTTGTTACTCTTGTTGGGCAGGCCGGGACGGGTAAGACGCTTCTTGCTATCGCCGCAGGGCTGCAGAAGGTAATAAAGGACAGGTCATATGAGCGGCTTTTGATATCAAGGCCGGTAATGCCTCTCGGAAGGGATATAGGATATCTTCCCGGCACAAAGGAAGAAAAACTGGAAAGCTGGATGGGGCCGATATTCGACAATCTTGAATATATCCTCAACGCGGAAAAGAAGGACAGGAACGTCAAGGGCGCTACAAAGACCCAGATAGAGAAATACATAAAGGAAGAGACCATAGAGCTTGAGGCTATGACCTTTATGCGCGGCAGGAGCATACCAGACAGTTTTATAATAATAGATGAGGCGCAGAACCTTACGCCGCATGAGGTCAAGACCATAATAAGCCGGGCGGGCAACGACACCAAGATGGTCCTTACCGGGGACCCGTACCAGATAGATAACCCTTATCTTGATTCGTCCAGCAACGGTCTTACATATTGTGTGGAAAAGATGAAGGGGCAGAAAATGTTCGGCCATATTACGCTTACAAAAAGCGAAAGAAGCTCGCTTGCTTCTCTCGCTGCCGAACTGTTATAGCTCTTATAAGGACATATGGTGAATCGCGGTCCGTTCCGGGTTAGGACTCGTGAGCAGGCCGGGCAAAAAAAAGGAGACCGTGATGTCAGGATATTCCAAAGCGCTCAAAATAGCGGCCGTCATGGTGGCGGCGTGTTTTCTTCTCAATACCGGCGCGTTCGCGGCCAGCAAGCAACAGCTGGATATGAAGATAGAGTCGGCCAGGATAGTTCTTCAGGAAATGGGAGAGATGCCGGACACGGCGATACCTGCTGATCTTTTAAAGAGCTGTTCAGGTATAGCCATATTCCCCTCGGTCATAAAAGGCGCTTTCGGAATTGGAGGCATGGGGGGGACGGGAGTTATCGTCTACCATGATAAGGATACCGGCCAGTGGAGCCCTCCCGCTTTTGTTTCCATAGGCGGAGTGAGTTTTGGTTTTCAGATAGGCGGCCAGGCGACCGATACGATACTTGTAGTTATGTCCAAAAGGGGGATGATGAGCCTTTCCCACGCGAACGTGACCCTGGGCGGTGACGCTTCGGTAGCGGCCGGACCCATCGGAAGGAACGCGCAGATAGATACGACGGCGGCCATGAACACAGGTATATTCTCATATTCCCGCAGCAAGGGTCTTTTCGCCGGGGTTTCTCTTAAGGGATCCGTTGTGGGTCCGCAGAACGGCAACATAGAGACATATTACGGTACAGGCATAAACGCGGAAGATGTTCTTTTGTCGGGCAAAGTAGAGCCTTCCGAGGAAGGTCAAAAGCTGATAGATCAGTTAAAAAAATATTTTTGACCCGGTGATCTTATGAAACTTCAGCAAGCCAGGAGAGTCGAGGGGTATGCTTTTTTTAAATAGCCTTAAAAGACCGGCAGCAGTTATTGCTCTGCTGGTGGTTGTTCTATTAACCAACAGCAGAGCCGAGGCCCGCCAGAAGGACGAGAAGGTAAAGTGGGTCAGGTCCAAAACAGGCTTAAATTCTCTTATGACCCTGTCAAAGGATCGCGGCGTCATGGTCAGGGACCTCGAGGGCGAAACAAAAAATTATGATAAAATAGCAAGAGCTCTTGAGGATGACAAGCTTACCCAGGGGCAGAAGGCTGAAGACATAATAAAGAGATATGGCGAGCCTGTAGTCGGGCTGCCGTACCGAAGCGGCGAGCTTACCCGCTGGGTGTATAAACCGTATGAAGCGACTTTTTTCGAAGGCCCTAAAATCTCTCTTTTTTTTGACGATCAGGGCGATCTGATCCGATGGGAAAAGCGTGAGGATGAGAGCTCCGGCATCTGATGCTATTTTAGCGAAGCTATTCTGCTGTCCATTTTGAGTTCACCTTTATAATGAGCCTCTATTATCCTTTCTGCGGGTTTGTTCTGAGGCGTAAACCGTCTGTTGTGTTTTCCTCCGGCCCTTATATTCGTATCCCATTTCCACCAGTAAACGCCCGCGAACCAGGACTGGTCCCATATAGTTTCAAAAAAGGCCTGGTAGCAGCGGGCTTGTATTTCCACATCGGCGTTGCTGGTGGACATTCCCTGCCAGGGGCTGTGGGGCGCGTGAGGCGCGCTGGGGTAGCCCAGTTCGGTGAAAAGGACCGGTTTATTCACGGTCTTCTGCCATGAGCCGATCTCGTTCTGCCACTTTGTCCATCCTTTTTTCAGGTCTTCCATTGACGGGTCCAGCTCATAGGAAAGCGGGAAATAAGCGTCTATGCCTACATAGTCAAGGTCGTCCCAGAACTCGACGTTCTTGAACTCGTCCCAATTGGCGGCGTAGACCAGCTCTCCGGAAAAAACGGCCCTGACCTCTCTGATTATCCTCCGCCACTGCTCCGTTTTGCGGGAGGTGAAAGACAGCTCGGTGCCGACGGAGAATATCTCAACGCCGTTCTTTTCGGCCAGCCGCGCGTAGTGTATGATCATCTTCCGGTATTGTGTGAACCATTTTTCCCAGTCTTTTTCGTTGTTGAACCCTATGTCAGCCCGCCAGTATGTTCCGTCGAATTTATCGATAAGGTCTATGTGCGGTTTAAGCATTACCTTGATCCCGAGCTTGCGCGCCTTCCTTATAGCGTGGGCGAGGCTTTTATCGCTCGAGGTGCGGTCGGTGGCCATTATAGATGTTGAGTTATGCTTTTCCTGATAAAGGGTAACGCATATCGAGATATGGTCAACGCCTATATCCGACAGTTTCTGAATGGAGGCGTCAGAATGTTGTGAAGATAATCTTTCTCTGTCCCAGGTCGCGTAGGCCATGCCCCTGTGGGGCATTAACATTTCCGATTGAGAGTGTGCGTTAGCGGTCATGACCGTTGAGGCCGCGAACGTTGAAATAAGAATAACGCTCAAACTTCTCTTTAGTTTTCTTTCGAACAGTGTGGTCAACATTTTCTTACCTCCCTTTTAGCAAAAAACCCTATCCGATAAAGGCAAAGCCTGATCAGATAGGGTCATAAAAAGTTAGCAAGAAAACATCAGCCCGTCTATCAAATTCGGCAGTCTGACGACCATGTTCCCCTGAGGGAAGGTAGGTTCAAGACTTTGCGTCCCCATCCTTTAGAATGGTTTGCCTTTGTCGTTTGATCGATGATATGGTCTTTGAAAGAACAATTCGCGCTTCTATTTTAAGTTTAATGGTTAATTACTAAAAAGCAAGATTGTAAAACAAGCTATTTAATCTTTAACGAAAAAGGCTAAGACATTATGTATGAAGGAGTTTCAAAAAAGACATGTCCGGCTTCGAGGGCAGTATCGGCGCCGTTATTGTCCCTAACATTTTTCGGTTGTCTTAGAGACGCTCTTCATATATAATCAGACAAACCGGGTTCTTTATGCCGGTAAAGAATTTTTGAAAGGAGAAGCATGACATCCGCGTATATAACACTTACAAGAGAAGGTAGAGACAAGATAGTCCGGGAGCTGGAATACCTAAAAAACACCAAGCGTAGGGAGATAGCCAAGGCTCTGGCCGAGGCCAGGGCTCATGGGGACCTCAGCGAGAACGCCGAATATGACGCCGCCAAGGAATCTCAGGCCATGAACGAAAAGAAGATAGCGGAACTTGAGGGAACTCTGGCGAGGGCCCGCATAATGGACGACACGGATATGCCCAAAGATGAAGCCCTGTTGGGTGCGAAGGTAAATGTAAGAGACACTGACACGGCGGAGGAGTTTGAGTATATGCTTGTAGCCGAGGAAGAGTCGGATTTTGCCGAGAACAAGATATCCGTTTCTTCCCCAGTCGGGAAAGCTTTGCTTGGTCACAAAGCCGGCGAGGTGGTCGAGGTAAAGGTCCCCGCGGGAGCTATAATCTACGAGATAATATCGATATCCAGATAAAAAGGAAGGAAGAAGTGAAAAAGGAAGTAAAACCCGGTATGGCGACCCGCCTTATTAATCATGGGCCCCTGGTAATGGTAAGCTCGCGTTACGGCGAGAGAATGGACGTTACTCCCGTGGCATGGAATATGCCCATAGAGAAGGACCCTCCGGGGATCCTTCTTGAGATAGGGGAAAAACATTTTATATATGAATGCATAATGGCCACCGGGGATTTTGTGGTGAATATACCCTCGGCCGCCATGGCGGAATTGATCGTAAAATGTGGCAGCTGCTCGGGCAGGGATACGGATAAATTCGAAAGCTTCGGGATATCCCGATCCCAAGCTAAAACAGTAAGCTCTCCGGTAATGAGCGAGGCTTTAGCCGTTCTTGAATGCGAGCTCTTAAGGGACGAACATCTTTTTAAGGAGTACAACCTTGTTCCGGGAAGGGTAAAATATGCCGAAGTCGAATCCGGGGCTTTTGATGAACACTGGCTTTTCGAAAAAAAAGAGTTCAAGACCATACATCACCTTGGTAACAGGACGTTCTGTTGCCCGGGTGACGGGGTGGTGGACCTGAGGGCAAAGGGGTAAGAGGAGAGAAATGAGAGCGGGACGTTTAAGATGGAGAAAATTGATACTCGCGGTGTTCGCCGCTATGGTGGTGTACTCTTTTCTGCCGCTATTCCATTTCTGGTTCATGAAGGGCGCGCCCCCGGAGGACAACAACCAGGCCAACATAGAAAAGCTGAAGGATAATGAGGGAGTATATTTTTCTTTCATAATTTTCGGAGACAATCACGCGGGGCTTATCTTCAACGATTCCGCCACGTTGAAACAGGTCTGGCACATGAACAGGGAGGACAGGTTCCGCAAGGTCCCTATAGACTTTGTTATAAGTGTCGGGGATGTTACTCTGGATGGGGCCGAGTGGCATTTCAGGGCCTATAAGAAAATACAGCGTCTTATAAAATATCCCGTGATCGCCGCCATCGGTAACCACGATGACCTTGAGCTTTTCCGGAAGTACTGCGGATGGGACGAATTCGCCTTCAGCAACAGAAATTCCTACTTTATCGTAATGAACAATAAAACCGGGCATCCTTCGGAAGAGCAGTTCGCCTGGCTTGAAGAAGAACTTGCCAGGGGCCGGGACTACGAGCACATATTTGTTTTTCTTCACAAGCCGCCTTTCGACACCTACCAGCAGGACTGGTACAACGAGGATAACAGCCCCTGGGCTTACAGGTTCCGTAAGCTTTGCGCCGAATACGGCGTGCGCAAGGTGTTCGCGGGGCATAAGCATATGTTCAAAAGTGAATGGTTCGACGGGGTCGAGTACATAGTTACAGGCGGCGGGGGCATGCTCACTGAGATACCGGATTCAGAAGGCGGATACCATCATTATGTAAGGGTCATGGTCAATAATGACTATGTCACCTATGAAGTAAGAAAAGTGTCCCCGCCTCTTTGGGAGTTCCTTACATATTACATGTGGAAAGAGATGGTTTACTGGGCGCGTAACTTGTATGGCTCGGGATATATCATAGGGCGTAACACCGCTATGGAGCCTCTCAGGGTGCAAGACCTTAACTTGAGTGAGTACTGGTTCCGGAGATAGGCGGACCGGAACAGTGATACCCTCAAGGCCCGGTAGAAGACCCGGGTCTTTTTATGTAAAATAACGGAGGCGTATAATGACAAAGATAGACGCGAAACTTAAACCTGAAACGCTTGCTCTGCACGGAGGGCAGGAGGCCGATCCTTCCACCGGAGCGAGAGCGGTGCCTATCTATCAGACCACTTCTTATCAGTTCCGCAGCACCGATCACGCGGCCGATCTTTTCAGTCTCAAAGAGCCGGGCAACATATATACACGGATAATGAACCCCACGACCGATGTTTTTGAGAAAAGGGTCGCCGCCCTCGACGGCGGAGCGGGAGCTCTGGCTACAGCCAGCGGCCAGGCCGCCATAACACTGGCTCTCCTTAATATAGCTCAGGCGGGTGACGAGATAGTTTCCGCCGACAATCTTTACGGCGGGGCATATAACCTTTTTAACTACACTTTCAGGAGGCTCGGTATAAACGTAAAGTTCGTCCCCTCCGGAGACCTTGAAGCTTTTTCAAAAGCGATAACACCCAGGACAAAGGCTGTATACGCCGAATCGATAGGTAACCCTAAACTGAATGTTACGGACCTCGAGGAACTTTCCGCGCTGGCCCACCGGCACGGTCTGCCTTTTGTACTTGATAATACCGTTTCTCCTTATCTGGTAAGGCCC
The DNA here is from genome assembly GCA_964451815.1 of uncultured Planctomycetia bacterium. Classification (GTDB taxonomy): domain Bacteria; phylum Omnitrophota; class Gorgyraeia; order Tantalellales; family Tantalellaceae; genus CAYVIW01. The sequence continues at coordinate 17,096 of CAYVIW010000030.1, forward strand.
ATAGATCACGGGGCTGACATAGTTGTTTATTCGGCCACGAAGTTCATCGGCGGCCACGGCACGTCTATCGGAGGAGTAATAGTGGATTCCGGAAAATTCGACTGGACAAGCGGGAAGTTCCCTCTCATCGCCGACCCTGATCCCAGTTACCACGGCATAAATTTCGTTGAAGCGTTGAAACCCTCGGGTAACATAGCGTATATAGTAAAAGCCAGAGTGACGCTTCTTAGAGATATGGGCCCGGCGCTGTCGCCTTTTAACTCTTTTCTTTTTCTCCAGGGGCTTGAAACACTTCATCTGCGTATGCCCAGGCATTCCGAGAACGCTCTCGCGGTAGCGGAGTATCTGGAAAAGCACCCGAAGGTATCATGGGTCAATTATCCCGGTCTTGCCTCCAGTCCGGAAAAAGAAAAGGCTGATAAATATCTCGCTAAAGGCGCGGGTGCCATCGCGGGTTTCGGGGTCAAAGGAGGGGCGGCCTCGGGCAAAAAATTCATTGATTCATTGCGTCTGGTGTCGCATCTGGCTAATATAGGCGACGCCAAAACGCTCGCGATACATCCGGCAAGCACCACACACCAGCAGCTTACACCGGAAGAACAGCTTGCCTCGGGCGTCACCGACGATTACATAAGACTTTCGGTGGGGATAGAGAACATTGAGGATATAATAGCCGATATTGAACAGGCTCTGTCGAAGGTGTAAAGTATCGATAAGAGTCGAAAAGATGAGACTATGAAGATATTCGATGACATCACAAAGACAACTGGCAGCACGCCTCTTATAAGGCTTAACAGGATCAGCGAGGGGCTCGGTGCGAGGATACTGGTCAAGGCCGAATTCTTTAACCCGATGGCCAGTGTGAAGGACCGCATAGGTCTTGCCATGATAGAGGAAGCTGAGACGAGCGGAAAGATAAACGCGGATTCGGTGATAATAGAGCCCACCAGCGGCAATACAGGCATAGCTCTGGCTTTTGTATGCGCCGCCAGAGGGTACAGGCTTATCCTGACAATGCCCGAGACCATGAGTTCCGAAAGGAGAGCTTTGTTGAAGATACTGGGAGCGGAGCTTGTGCTTACACCCGGAGAAAAAGGAATGAAAGGCGCCGTTGAAAAGGCCGAGGCTCTGGCGGGGTCGGTTCCCGGAGCGTTCATGCCGCAACAGTTCAACAACCCGGCCAACCCCGGCATACACCGCACCACCACGGCGCGCGAAATATGGGATGACACCGCCGGGGATGTGGATATATTTGTCGCCGGCATAGGCACGGGAGGCACCATAACGGGCGTAGGAGAGTTTCTCAGAGAGAAAAAGGCGGATGTAAAACTGGTTGGGGTCGAGCCTGCCGGTTCTCCTGTGCTTTCGGGCGGAGAGGCAGGAGCTCATAAAATACAGGGCATCGGTGCGGGTTTTGTCCCCGGTGTCTTGAAAAAAGAGCTTTTAGATGAGATAATGACCATCCAGGACGAGGAAGCGGGTGAGATGGCCCGCCGTCTTGCCAGAGAAGAGGGCCTTCTAACCGGTATTTCGGCCGGAGCCAATGTGGCCGCGAGCGTTAAAGTGGCTTCAAGGGAAGAGAACAGAGGAAAGACCATAGTTACGGTGCTCTGCGATACCGGAGAGAGGTATCTGAGCACCTGGCTTTTCAGTGATGTGTCCCGCGAAAAGTAAAGAACAGATAATATGACACCGGACCTTATAGAGACCAGGTATTACAACGCTCCCGATGACGACTTTTTTCAGCTCGAAAGCGGGCTTAAGCTCAAAGGGCTTAAGATAGCCTACGAGACTTACGGGGAGCTGTCGGACGAAAAGGATAACGCCATTCTTATCTGCCACGCTCTTTCAGGTGACGCCCACGCCGCGGGGCATCACAGCGGCGATAAAAAACCGGGATGGTGGCATGATATGATCGGGCCGGGTAAGGCCTTTGATACCGATAGATACTTTGTCGTATGTTCCAATGTGATAGGCGGATGCAAGGGGTCCAGCGGCCCTAACTCACTGGACCCTTCCACGGGGAAGCCTTACGGGTTGAGTTTTCCCATAGTCTCGATAAGGGATATGGTCAACGCTCAGAAAAAGCTTCTGGACTTTCTGGGCATCCAGAAACTTCTTTCCGTATGCGGCGGATCGATGGGCGGAATGCAGGCACTCGAGTGGGCTGTCTCATATCCCGGGATGGTCTCTTCATGCATACCCATAGCCACAACGCATAAACATTCCGCCCAGCAGATAGCTTTTGACGAGGTCGGCAGGCAGGCCATTATGGCCGACCCGGCCTGGAGAGGCGGGGATTATTATCAGAAAGAACATCCCTCGGCGGGCCTCTCGGTGGCCCGGATGATAGGGCACATAACCTATATGAGCTCCAGGTCCATGGAAGACAAGTTCGGCCGTGTGCTCAAGAAAGAGAAACTCGGGTATGAGTTCACTACGGAATTCGAGGTGGAAGGGTATCTCAGATACCGCGGTGACAGTTTTGTTAAAAGGTTCGACGCCAACAGCTATCTATATATGACCAAAGCCATGGACTATTTCGATCTCCAGAAGGATAAGCCTTTAGCCCATGCTTTCAGGGACCTCAAGGCAAAGTTCATGGTGATAGCTTTTAGTTCCGACTGGCTTTACCCCCCTTACCAGTCAAAAGATATAGTAAGAGCCCTTAAGATGAACGGTATAGATGTTACTTATTGTGAGATAAGTTCGGACTACGGCCATGACGCCTTCCTGCTGGAGTATGAAGAAGAGACCAAGCTTATAGGCCATTTTCTAAATAACGTACGCAAAAGGACACGCTAAAGGCAATGACGGGCAGAAGAAAGGAAGATCTCAGAATAGACCATAAGGTGATAGGTTCCTGGATAGAGCCGGGAGCGGTGGTCCTTGACATGGGTTGCGGTGACGGCGACCTGCTGGAATACCTGGTTTGGGCTAAAGACGTCAAAGGCAGCGGGGTGGAGATAAACGAGGAAGCGATATACAGATGCGTGGAGAAGGGACTCAGCGTTTCGCACGGAGATATAGACTCGGGCTTAAGGGAATACCCCGACGATCTTTTTGATTACGTGATATTCAACCAGACGATGCAGCAGGTCCACAGGCCTGAAGATGCCATTAATGAGGCTTTGAGGATAGGTAAAAGAGTGATAGTGGGGTTTCCCAACTTTTGTTCGGCGTGGTCCCGCTTGCAGATATTTTTCACGGGGCATGTTCCCATGACGCCATCTTTGCCTTACGCGTGGTATGACACACCCAATCTTCATTTTTTGAGCATAAAGGATTTTGCTGATTTCTGCCGGAACAGAAAAATAAAAGTCGAAAAAAGAGCGTTCCTTTCCGATAAAAGTATAGTGCGGCTGTGTCCTAACCTTTTCGCGCTTAACGGTCTCTTTCAGATATCCAGACAATGACCTGTTTTGAAAAGCATTATCATATGCTCAATGATGAGCAGAGAACCGCGGTCGACCTCACTAGAGGTCCTCTTCTTGTTCTGGCCGGGCCGGGTACCGGAAAGACACAACTATTGTCAGTCAGGGCCGCGGGTATAATGCTTTCCGGCAAGGCCCTCCCGGAGGAAATACTCATACTTACGTTCACCAATGCCGCCGTGGGCGCGATGAGGGAGCGGCTATCTAGAATAGCCGGTGATGACGGGTATGACGTAGAGGTAGAAACGTTCCATAGCTTCGCCAATTCGATAGTGCTGGAGTCCGAAGGGGCCCTAAAATATGTTAAAGACAAGATAGAGCTGAGTGACGTAGAGAAGGTGAGGGCGGTACAGCATATACTCGACAACGTGAAGCTCGCCGCGGGGCTGAGGCCTTTCGGCGCGCCCTATATACACCGCGCGGAGATAACAAAAAGGATAAGTGAGCTTAAGAACGAGGGTATACCTCCCGGAAGATTCAAACAGGAGGTTGCCCGGCTGAGTCCCCGCGGCGACATACTTGAGGAAAAGACCATAGCCAGGCTGAAAGCGCTATCGGAAATATACGAGAGTTACGAAAAACTGAAGAACGAGGACGCCGCCGCTTTGTTCGACGAGAGAGGACGCCTGGACTACGACGATATGATACTCCTGGCCATTGATGCCCTCAGAGGCGACAAGGACCTGAGGAATATTTTCGAGAGAAAATACAAGTATGTAATGGTGGATGAGTACCAGGATACCAACGCCGCCCAGCTGGAGCTTCTGTTCTCCATTCTCGGCCAGGCCTCTGCCAATGTTTGCTGTGTGGGCGATGACGACCAGGCAATATACAGGTTCCAGGGCGCGACGCTCTCTAATTTCAGGATCTTGAGAGAGCGGTTCCCGCACCTTCGCACGGTATCTCTCAGGAACAACTACCGCTCCACTGACCAGATAACCGATATCTCCGGCAGGATAATAGGCCAGCTTCCCGAGGATGAGCGCATAAACGTCAAACAGCTTAAATCCTGCAGGGACTACGGAAGCAGGGATATAAGGTTTTTTCAGTTCCTTACCGAAGAGGAGGAGCTCTTTTTTATCTCCCGGCGCGTGCGTGAGCAGGCGGACATTATCAGAGAAGACGACCAACTGAGCGAGGAAGAAAGAGAAAAACCTTTTAACAACATAGCGATACTCGTAAGGAAGAGGAGCCATATACTGAAAGTCGTCGACGCTTTTCTCCGAGCGGGCATACCTTATGCCACCGACGGCCAGGAAGATATACGCCGGGAAAAACGCGTTCGTCAGATCCTCGATGTGCTGGAACTCGCCGCGCCGGACACATCGGATACCGCTTCCAAGTCACTTTCTCTGTACAAAGTCCTTACAGCAGACTATATGGAGGTTGAGCTTTCGGATGTTCTGAAATTCGTCCGGTTCGTTAACGGCAGGAAGATGTCGGCCAGAGGGAAAGGGGCCGCGGAATACGCCTCATGTGATCTTTTCCAGCAGTTCAATGAGCATTTCGGGATATTCGAGAAAGACAGCGGCGCTTCCGCCGTGAGCCCTTCTGAAAGCGACAGCCGGAGCCTCCCGATCGTAAAAAAAGAAGGCCTCTTTTTGAAAAACCCCCACGCGTTGCACAGGGCAGCGTGGGTTATAACAAGGCTTCTTGAAGACGCGAACAGCGCCCCCGCCCATGATCTTATAATGCGATACATAGAGGACGCCCGCCTTTATCATTTTATTCTCAAAAGATATGAGAATGACAGAGTGTTGCGGGTAAGGGACCTGAGAGCTCTGGTTTCTTTCGTGAATAAAATTAAGCAGTCGGACCTGGCCAACCCGGCAATAGGCCTGGCCGACTTCATGAAAGAGCTTGAACTGAGAGATTCCAACGGCATGCCCATACAGGGCCAGCTTGCCACCCTGAGCCAGGACGGCGTAAGGGTGCTTACCGCACATAGCGCCAAAGGCCTGGAATTTTACACTGTATTTATACCTTTCTGTCTTCAGCAGAAAAGCTGGCCGTTGAGAAGAAAACCGGAGGTTGTGCCCATACCGTCCGAGATATTCACCGACCGCGAAAAAGTGGAAGAGAAGGAGAAGCGGAAACAGCTGGACAGGTATGACGAGCTCAGGCTTTTCTATGTGGCTTCATCCCGGGCGAGGTCGCATCTTTTTTATACGGCTACCCCTGCGGGAAAGTCAATTGTGAGCCCTTTTCTCAGCCATATAGGCGTGGAGCCGGAGGACGGCTCTCCCTCTGATGAAGAGGATTTTCTTCTGGGTTTTCTTAAAAGGCAGCCGGCCGATGACACTTTTCAGGGCACAGCTGATATCCTGAGAGACATGGTGTCCGGGCTGACCCTTAATCCGACCAGCCTTAACAATTATATAAACTGTCCGAGAAAATTTCTCTACGACAATGTCCTGATGCTTCCCGGGAGAAAGAAACAGCAGCTGGTGTTCGGTAATTGCGCGCACAAGGCGCTGGAAGAGGTATACGCCTCTTATATGAGAACAGGAAATTTCCCTCCTTTTGAGGCTTTCAGGGAAATATTCGCCGGAGAGCTTGAATTTCAGGGGCTAGGCGAGGCAATGAAGAACGCCTGCATGACGAAACTGGACGGGCTTAAAAAATGGTACTCGAGCGCCTCGCGCGGCGCGGTCATGCCGGTCGCTCTTGAGAACAAGCTCGAGGTCACGCTCCGGGGAGGGCTGGTTTTCAGGGGCACTTTCGATAAGATAGAAGAGGAGTCTCCCGGGAAGATCAGGGTGGTGGACTACAAGACAGGCAAGCCCGACGATCATGTCAAGGCCATAGCCAAATGTCATGCCCTTTCGATGCCCGAGTGTGACGATTATTTCCGCCAGCTTGTCGCCTACAAGCTTCTTTACGAGAGGTATCATAAAGGCCCCGGAAAGAACAAGGTAGTCAAAGGAGTACTTCAATTCCTGGAGCCCGTGTCGGCGGACGTGAAAAAATACGGGCTTGAAAAAGGGGCATACAGGAACGAAGAGGTTGAACTGACCGATGAAATGGTCAGAGAACTCGAGGCTGTACTGGAAAAGTGCTGGACGGATATAAAGGCCCTCAGGTTCGACAAACTCGATGAGCGTGACGTCAAAAAAAGGTGCAGGTATTGCGAATTCGACCCTATATGCTGGGAAAGCTGACAGGGGCGGTAACTAAGAGATCCTTCGCGGAGTAAATTATTAAAATGGACGCCAGGTCTTTTGAAAAACTGGTAATGAAATCTCTTGAGGACCTTCCCCGGGTATTCAAGGATAGGCTCGAGAACGTTGACGTCATTATAGAGGATAAGTGCCCGCCATCGCCCGGCAAAGAGGTAGATGTTCGTCACAGGCACCTTGTTCTGGGGCTTTACCACGGGGTACCGCTTTCCAGGAGGAGCCGTTACTACGGCATGGTCATGCCGGACAAGATATCGATCTTTAAGAAGAACATAGAGAGGGTGTGCTCGTCAGACGAGCAGATAGTAAGATGTGTGACCCGCACTGTCCAGCACGAACTGGCGCATCATTTCGGTATATCCGACCAAAGGCTTAAGCAGCTGGGGTTATATTGATCGGTTGGGAAGAGGCTTCGGCGAAGCTGATGTTACGGCGCTAGTTTGCCCGCTCTTATGTTATCAATGTACACAGCCCCCGAATAGGCGGGCCTTTTGTCTGACTCCACCCTTACGGCTATTTTTCTGATATCGGACCTTGAGGCTTCGTTTATCCTGGTCCTTTTCCAGTCGATGCTGTTATCTTTAAGGCTTGCCGTTATGTTGGTCCATTCACCGGGTTCCAGCCTAATCGAACGAGCCATTTCCACGAACTTCCAGTCCTCTCCCATGGTAAGTATTATTTTGCCTCTGAGCCCTGTGGGGGCGTCGGGAGGGAGGTAAAGGTCGGCCGAGATCAGATCGTATCCGTCGAGGTCCAGGAAATGCTGTATCTCCACTATGGCCGCCGTCCACGTATTGTCCGGGAAGTCTGCCACAACCTTGAGACTTTTATCTCCGCGGCTTGCTGTGTCCTCGGATGCCACCGCCTCACTGGCCACATGGTCCGGTTTATCGACGGCCCATCCCGGGATGTCCCACCCGTCCTCGCCGTCTTCGAAATCATAAAAGACCTTTTCCTCGACAATAGCTGCCGAAGGGACAGGAAGACTGGACGTATATTTGGGCCCCGCCTGGGGTGAAGGCTGCTCTGTAAGGTTCCCGGGCATAAAACGGATAACCAGTAATACCGCTATCACCACACCGGTAAGTATAATCCCCCACTTGAGGGGGCTTCCGGATGAAGAGGCACTACTCCTGGAGGGTTTATCCACCGGCGCCTCAGTCTGGTTTTTGTTTCCTCCTCCGAAGTAGGTCCTCAGGAGTTCGCTGTCGATATTATCTCTTTTTTGATCGCTTCCGTTCATGCCATATATAATACAAGACCTCAAAAAAAATGTATATAACAATTTTGAAGTAGGAGCGGGAAGGATCGTGATGTTTTCCCGAAGATGCTAGATCTCTCAGCGAGAGATCTTCGCTCAACGTTCCGTTCGCAACCCGTCCTCGCTTGTATATCCCCGGGCGGGACCATGCTTCCTCGCTTCACGGTGCCCCGCCTGTCCTGAGTGAAACGAAGGGTTCAAACATCCCGACCATTCCTCACTCTATACTTTTCATAATTATATTGCCCGTGGTATTTACTTTCAAAATGTCTTATGATATACTTATGCCAAATAACACAAAATGTATGATAACCAGCTGCCAGTAACCACAAAATGTTCGGGAGGTAAACGAATGAAGATAATATCTATCGCCAACCAGAAAGGAGGCTGCGGCAAGACAACTATGGCGGTCAATGTGGCCGCGGCGCTGTCGAGGATGGGGGCTAAGACCCTGCTGGTAGACCTTGACCCGCAGGCACACGCCACTTTTGCTCTTGGATACAGCAAGGAGGCTTTAGAGCGCAAAACGTCTTATGATATTTTTCGGGCCAGTTTCAACAGCCAGGAAGTACCTTTCGATGAGATAGTTATATCCGACAGAGAGAACCTTTCGTTCATCCCGGCCAATATGATGCTTTCGGCGGCTGAGATAAACCTGGGAGGAGTGAACGGGGCCGCTACAATACTTTTTAAGACGCTGTCAAACCCGTTCTTTGAGGAGTATCAGTACGCTATTATCGATTCCCCTCCGAGTTTCGGGTTTCTCACGCTTAACTCGATGTACGCGTCGGACACTATAATAGTCCCTATTGACCTGAGCTATTTCGCGTTCAATGGGATAAACAACGTGTACAGGGTCACCAGTCTTCTTAACACCGAAACTGGAAGGACCCCGTCCATATATTTCGCGCTGAACATATATGACAGCAGGTCGAACTTCGCCAAACAGCTGTACAAGGAAGCGGAAAAACGGATAGGGCCTTATCTTCTTCCGACAAAGGTGCGTTCAAGTGTGCGTCTCAGAGAGGCGGCCAAAGCGGGTAAGACCATTTTTGAATATGACCCTAAATCCACCGCGTGCCTGGATTTCTATAATCTGACCAGTGAAATACTGAATTCCGGCAGAAGGGAAGTGGATGTCGCGGTAAAGGAGTTCTTTCTCAGAGCTCCAGAAGCGGGGTCAGTATATGTGCTCGGGGATTTCAACGGATGGGAAAAGAGCGAGGTCAATCAGCTGTCCAAGCTGGAGAACGGCGAATGGGCGGGACATTTCACTCTGCAAAGAGGCCAACATAGATATAAGTTCCTGGTAGATGATGAGTGGATAACGGATCCCCGGAACTCGGCAACGGAAAAGAACGTTTTTGGAACAGTAGATTCCGTTATAGAAGTATGACGCGTTCCGTCCTTTAATGGAACAGGACCCGAGAGAGCAGGTAGATCCTATGGACCTGCTCTCTGTTTTTTTATGTCAAAAACCTTGAACTATCAAGCAAAATATAGTTTAATGGACTTTCGCCCCTCGTGTAAATGGTCAGCGGGGAGTTAACAATAAAAACAAAAAAGGAAGGAAAACCCATGTCACAGCCGGTAATGTATCCCAAGTCCAAAGAGAGCATAGTAAAGCGTCATCAGTCCAACCCAATACTTACCCGTAAAGACGTCCCCGCGGCAGCTAAAGGGGTATATAACTCCGGGTGCGTAAAAACCGGACAGGGCAGTTATGTTATGCTGTGCAGGGTGGAGACCCCTTCCATGAAACAACTTATATGGCCCGCCGATTCCGACAATGGCGTGGATTTCAAGTTAAGGCCCGAGCCTGTAAAAATGCCCGATACTGAAGAGTTCAGGGAATATACAGCGGGCATGTATTATGATCCGAGGGTAACTTGTATAGACGGCCATTATTACCTGGTGTTCGCCTGTCATAGCGGGCATTCCTGTCGTCTGGGCCTGATGGCCTCACCTGATATGAAGAAGTTCGAATGGAAAGGCTTTATCTCTGAGACCGATAACCGTAACGGAGTTCTGTTCCCTGAAAAGATAAATGGATATTACTGCCGGCTTGACAGGCCCAATACCGGCGATGGCAAGGGTTACATGTGGGTATCATATTCTCCCGACCTGATCCACTGGGGGCGTTCAAGAGCCGTGGCCATGACACAGGACGAGTGGGGATGGAAAAAGAACGGGCCCGGCGCTGTGCCCATACGCACCGATAAGGGATGGCTTGTTATATATCACGCTGTAAATGTGCAGTGCGCGGCGCAGTACGTTTATCACCTCGGGGTCATGCTTCTTGACCTGGAAGACCCTTCTAAAATAGTGGCTCGCGCCAAGGCGCCGATACTCTCTCCGGAGACGGATTACGAGCTCAGCGGCCTTACCTATGCCGTGGTCTTCACCTGCGGGGCGGTGGCGGAGCCTGACGGCGAAGTAAAGATATATTACGGCGGCGCTGATACGGTGCAGTGCCTGGGCACCGCCAGGCTGGATGATCTGGTAGACGCGTGTTTCAATAGATAAAGCCTGATGTTCAACGTCACCCCCTCGAAAGAGAAGGCTCTAAGGGAAAAGATGGCCCGCTTCGGCATCGCCGAATCCGATATAAAAGAGACTTTTTTGAGGTCCGGAGGAAAAGGGGGACAGAACGTTAACAAGGTATCAACCTGTGTTTACCTTAAGCACATCCCTAGCGGCACCGAGGTTAAATGCGGACGGGAAAGGTCACAGTCACTTAACCGCTTTATCGCAAGGCGCATACTCGCGGAAAAGATAGAAAAGGCCGTGCTGGGGAAGAAGGCGGAATCGGAAAAGCGGGCGGCCAGGATACGCAGGCAGAAAAGAAAAAGATCCGCCCGCGCAAAAGAGAAGATGCTCGCGAATAAGAAAAAACTTTCCAGGAAAAAAGATCTCAGAAAAAAGGTCACAGACGAGAACGACTGAACGGTATCCGCCCGGAATGAGTGTCAGGGGGCTGTAATGAAAAAACTCACGCTGGATCTTCACGACATATTCAATAAACATAAAGAGATCGAAAAGGCTCTACGCGATATAATGCGGGAGGCCAGAGAGAGCAAAGTAAAAATACTGGAGATAATACCGGGCAAGGGGTCGGGACAGCTCAAGAAAAGGGTGCTTAAGTTCCTTGAGCGTAACAGGGACCTCTATGACAGGGTAGACAAGGACTCAAAGAACTGGGGCAGGATCTTCGTGCGTTTCAAGTGACAGGAAAAGGAAAATGGGCAAGAGAATACGGGATTCATGGGGGACGCGGCTGGGAATGATAATGGCCGTTGCCGGTTCAGCCGTGGGGCTTGGCAACTTTCTGCGCTTCCCGGTGCAGGCGGCCAGGAACGGCGGCGGCGCTTTCATGGTTCCTTATTTTGTGGCGCTGCTCGTGGTGGGCATACCCCTTATGTGGATCGAATGGTCCATAGGGCGTTACGGCGGCGGGTTCGAGCACTCCTCGGCTCCGGGGGTATTCCATAGTTTGCGCGAGAAGAACCGGTTCATAAAATATTTCGGGGTCATAGGCATCTTCGGTCCGCTCGTTATAATGATATACTACACCTATATCGAGTCATGGACCCTGGCCTACAGTTTTTTCGCCGTCACACAGAGGTACGCGGAAATAACCACCCAGGAGGGGATGCAGTCTTTTCTCAGGGCTTTCCAGGGGCTTGAAAGGAACCAGTATTTCTCAAGCATAGTGCCCGCCTACATCTTCTTTCTAATAACTTTCGCGGTTAACATGGTGGTGCTCAGCTACGGCATACGTGGCGGCATAGAGCGATTCTGTAAGATCGCGATGCCGACATTACTGCTAATGGGAGGGATACTGCTTGTCAGGGTCCTTACGCTAGGCGTGCCCGATATATCAAGGCCGGAATGGAATGTATCTAACGGCCTGGGGTATCTCTGGAACCCCGACTTTACCATGCTCAGGAACGCCAGGGTATGGCTTGCCGCGACCGGTCAGATATTCTTTACCTTGAGCGTCGGCATGGGGGTAATACTTACCTATGCCAGCTATCTCAAAAAAGGGGATGACGTGGCGCTGTCCGGGCTCACGGCTGTCAGCATGAACGAGACGGCCGAGGTTATTCTGGGGGGAAGTATAGTAATACCGGCCGCGTTCGTATTCTTCGGACCCATGGCCATAGGAGCTATAGCGGATTCCGGGCCTTTCAATCTGGGGTTTGTGACCATGCCTATAATATTTTCCCGGATGCCGCTGTCTTCAGGTTTCGGGTTTTTGTGGTTCGCTCTTCTTTTCCTCGCGGGGGTCACTTCGTCCGTTTCCATGGCCCAGCCTGCGATAGCGTTCCTGGAGGACGAGTTCAATATATCCAGACAGAAAGCGGTAAGGATATTCGGCGGGGTGACGTTCATTTTGTGCAACGCGGTGATATTTTTCCTGGGCAGGGGGGTAATGGATGAGCTCGACTTCTGGGGCGGCACCTTTTGCCTTGTTCTTTTCGCCACCATAGAAGTAATACTTTTCGGGTGGGTTTTCGGCATCAACCGGGCGTGGGAAGAGGTGCACCACGGCGCGGACATGAGAATTCCCCGGATATACAAGCCCATGATCAAATATGTTACTCCGGTGTTCCTTCTGGTGGTGCTTTCCGCCTGGTTTTTTCAGGAGTGGCTGCCAATAATACGCATGGACGATGTGCCCGCGGACAACCGGGTATACGTTATAGCGACCCGCGTGGGACTGTGGCTGCTTTTTCTCGGTCTTGCCGTAATGGTAAAACTGGCATGGAAAAAGAGAAAAAATGTGGAGCGTAAGATATGACCTTTCTTGGCTGGATATTCATGCTGGTTTCCTGGGGCCTCATACTATCCCTTGCCGCGTTCTGTTTTATGAGGATATTTGAAAAAAAGAAAATAGACTGACGTCCTGTTTTTTCGATATCTGAGGATAGCGCAAAGCGCAACAAAGCCGAAAGATATTATCGCAAAAGGCAGGAGTATCTTTTATTCTGTCCGAGGTGAAATATTTTTTGCTTTTTCCGCATAAGGTGGTATATTATTCTATATAACAATAATATTGAATATACTTCCATACGTATGTGGCATGCGCAACATAAGGAGGCGCAATGGAAAAGGACGTAGCTGTATTTGAAAAGAATAAATATCAGGATGTCAAGGTCCGCATTTCCGAGTATCAAGGCAATGATGTTATAGATATAAGGATATGGACCCAGCCACCTCAGGGCGATGAAAAAGTCCCTACGGGAAAAGGCATAAACATAAACGTAAAACTTTTCCCGAAGTTGAAAGAAGCCATAGAGAAACTTGAACGGGACCTCACCGAAGGAAATCTTCTGTAGGGTACCCGCCATAAAAAGAGAGCAGATATGGACGGACAGGAAAGAAGACGTTTCATAAGACACCTTCTCGTAAGCCCGCTGGAGTTCCAGATAGAGGAAACGGCAGGGGAATGTGAAAAGACGCATACGGTCAATGTAAGCGAAGGCGGGCTTATGTTCGTTTCCTCACGAAGTGTCGACATCGGCAAAACGATCAAGCTCAACATGCCCCTTTACGACAAGGTTTTCAAGATAACCGCAAAAGTTGTGCATACCGAGAAGAATAACGAAACAGGTCTTTTCAGTGTGGGCGTGGCTTTTATGACTTATTCCGACGCTTTCAAGGTAAAGCTGATAGAGCAGATATATCTGATAGAGGAATACAGGGTCTTGCGATCTTTGCAGCTTGGAAGAGAAATGACCCTGCAGGAAGCTTCAAAAGAATGGATAAAAAGATATTCGGAGAGGTTCGAAAAACTGTACTGGTAGATCCGCCACAAGCGATATTTTACAAAAAAAAGACCCGGAAATGATCCGGGTCTTTTTTTGTCCCGCGTCATCCCCCTCAACAGATAGTATGTGTGCTCTCAGTCAGAGCTATATCGTGTGGACTTTTTAAAGGAATTTAAAATCGCTTAAAATGGTTTGACAAGCTGAGAGTTCTCGGGTATACTCTCTAATTGAGTGGACTAAAGTGGAGTGAAGTGGAGGAGAACTTTTCGAGACGGATCTTTTGAAAAGACGGGAGACATAAAGGATGTTCTACGGAGAATATCTTCACAGCATAGATAAAAAGAACAGGGTAATAATTCCCGCCAAATTCAGGGAAGCCTTGAGCGAAGCTGATTCCCAGACTTTGTATCTTACCAGGGGCCTTGATAAATGTCTTTTTGTTTTCGCCCAGACAGAGTGGAAGGCGCAGGAATCCAAATTCAGGGCGATGTCTTTTACAAAAAAAGAATTCAGAAAGTTCCAGAGAATATTCTTTTCAGGAGCGTCACTCGCCGCGCCTGACCGGCAATGGCGGATACTTGTTCCCGATTATCTCAAAGAATATGCCGGTCTTTCTAAAGAGATAATAATTATCGGCGTTTCCAACAGGATAGAGATATGGGACAAGAGAGAGTGGGAAGAATTTTACGGCAATTCAAAACAGAATTATGAAGAGATCGCTGAAAATCTTATAGATCTCTGACCGGTCTTACACGCAAGGGAGGCTAGACATGTATCGTAGATACGCTATGGAATTTAACAAGAAACAGAGAGAGTTCGTGAATTGCGTTAACATGGTGGAACGGGTAAAGAAGGCCAGGGCGCTTCCATCTGGGATGTCGCACCTGGGAATTAAAAGGTTCGTGGTCAGTTCAAGCGGGATAGGAAAAAAAGAATATTTGAGCGTAAAGGACTGCGATTGACGCGCGGCGAGTCGATCAAGGTCAAGGCGGGTGGATATGAAAAAATTTCTTCAGGCCTGTGAGATCGGAGGGTCTTTGTACGGAAAGGGAAAAGGGGCTTCAAAAGGCGCCGGAAAAAGGACCCGCAAAAAAGAAGACCTGATGGGGTCCTATAAGGATTTTTATAAGAACCAGGTCAATATGATGAACAAGGTCTTCGGACAGAACAAATAGCAACTAAACAATAAGAGGGTGTTTTGCATTTTCCGGTTCTTCTAAGGGAGGTAATAGATCTTCTGGACCCCGAGCCCGGAGACGTGATAGTGGACGCTACGCTGGGCGCGGGAGGGCATGCCGCAAAGATACTCGAGAGGATAGTTCCGGGAGGAAGCGTTATAGCGTTTGACCGCGACCCGGAAGCCATAAACCGCTCCAGGGAGATCCTGGCCGGTTCCGACAAGGACATAACATACATAAACGAGGATTTCAGGGGTCTTAAAAAAACAGCTTCGGCAATGGCCCTGGAAGGCATAGACGGAGCGGTTTTCGACCTGGGGATGTCTTCTTACCAGGTTGACGACCCTGAAAGGGGTTTCAGTTTTCTGCGCGACGGTCCGCTGGACATGAGGTTCGATCCAAGGGCGGTCCTTCCGGCGAGTGAGGTAGTGAACGGTTACGGGGAGGATGTTCTTGCCGGTATCATATCCGAATACGGAGAGGAACGCTACGCCCAGGCCGTGGCCCGGGCCATAATAAAAGCGCGCCGGACATCAGGAATAAACACGACCGGGGAACTTGCCGTTATAATTAAGGAAGCGATAGGTTACAGGTACAGGTCTCAGAAGCTGCATCCCGCCTGCCGGACGTTCCAGGCCTTGAGGATGTATGTTAACGACGAGATGGGAGCCATAGACAGCGGGGTCAGAGGGGCTGTTTCTCTTTTAAAGCGCGGCGGGCGGATATGCGTGATATCGTTCCATTCCATAGAGGACAGGGCTATAAAGAACATTTTTAAAACAGCGGCCAAGGAGGGTAATATGAAAATACTCACGAAGAAGCCGGTGAGGCCCTCGAGAGAGGAGACAAGGTCTAACCCAAGGTCAAGGAGCGCCAAACTGCGCGCCGCGGAGAAGATACGATGAAATTGAGAGGTTTTATTATCAACGGAACACTTCTAACGGCTATAGCCCTCGGTTATGTTCACCAGCATACCGAGGTATATAAGGCCGGGTACGAGGTCCAGGGGAGCCGTCAGCGCCTTTCCTATCTGATAGATCAGAACTGTAACCTTATGTACGATCTTTCAAGGCTTGAGTCTCCCAGGTATCTGCTCGCGTCGCTCGACGGAGGGGAAATGGAGTTCTCCAGACACGGCAAGAGGCGCGTGACAGGTTACAGCATAGCCAGATCAGAGGTTGTCCCCGAACGCCATGAAGACGGTATCATGGGGAAATTCCTGGATATCCTGATCCCGAAAGCCGAAGCAAGGACGCGCAGCCATAGAAGACAATAGGGTATACATTCTCCGCTCTCATTACCCAGACAAGGGATACGATGTTCAGAACGCGTCAGTATTTGGTTTTCTTTCTTCTCGTGGCTTTTCTCGCCGTGCTTCTGGCAAGACTTTTTTATATACAGGTACTTAATTATGAAAGGTTTTCGGCAATGGCCGAGGACCAGCATAACCGGATAGTGGAGCTGGAGCCCCGTCGCGGGACCATTTTCGACCGGTATATGGACCCTCTCGCGCTGAACCTGGACGTCCAGAGCGTTTACTGCGACGCCCGCAGCGTAAGGGATAAAGAACACACCGCGTTAGTGCTCTCGCGCGTGCTGGGGATAGACCCCGCCGAGACGATCAGCAAACTCAAAAGGGACAAGGCCTTTGTCTGGATCAAGCGAAAGATAGACCAGTCGTCCTATGAAGCTCTTGTAGAAGAGGATCTTCAGGGCATCTATTTCGTGACCGAAAGCAAAAGAAAATATCCTAACGACAGCATGGCCTCGCATATTGTGGGGTTCGCGGGTATGGACAACAGGGGTCTGGAAGGTCTCGAGCTCTCGTTCGACAGCTATCTCAGAGGCAAGCCCGGATGGAGACACATGGTAAGGGACGCGAGGATGCAGACTGTGCTTTTTGATGAGATATCTTCTGTCCCCGCGAAGAACGGACAGAACCTGGTGCTGACAATAGACAGCGTAATACAGTATATTGCGGAGGATGAGCTGGCGGAGATGGCGCGGAAGTTCAACATCTCCGGAGGCACGATCATCGTTATGGACCCTTATTCGGGCAAGGTGCTGGCTATGGCTAATTATCCCGATTACGACCTGAACGCTTTTTCGAAAGCGTCCGAGGCCAGCAGGAAGAACACCGCCGTATCAAGCGTATACGAGCCGGGCAGTGTATTCAAAATAGTAGCCGCCAGCGCCGCGATAGAAGAAGGTGTTGTTACTCTGGACGACCGCGTATATTGCGAAAAGGGCAAGTTCAACGTGAGGGGCAGGGTACTCAATGATCACCGGCCGCACGGGGATCTTTCTTTTAGCGAGGTTATCGCCAGGTCCAGCAATATAGGTGTGGTGAAGGTGGCCATGGAACTTGGAGAAGAAAAGCTTTATGAATATATAAAGAAGTTCGGCTTCGGAAAAATAACGGGTATAGATATGCCCGGGGAGCTGCCGGGGATAAGCCGGCCTTGTTCCGCGTGGTGGAAGAGCGATATCACCACCATTCCCATGGGACAGGGTATAGCCGTAACCCCCATACAGCTGGCGGCTGCCATAAGTGTTATAGCTAACGGAGGAGAGCTTATGACGCCTTATGTGGTCGAAAAAATAACCACATGGCAGGGCGCTGATATAAAGACATTCTCCCCGGTCAAGAAGAGAAGAGTAATAAAAAAAGGAACATGTGATAAAATAAAGAAAGCCCTTCGTGATGTTGTTGCTCAGGGCACGGGCCGCCGGGCGGGATCAGAGATATATGAGACCGCGGGCAAGACGGGCACCGCGCAGATGGCAAGTCCCGACGGCGGGTACTACCCCGACAGATATTACGCGACTTTTATAGGATTCGCTCCGGTGGAAGTTCCGGCGGTAAGTATAGTGGTGATAGCGGAAGATCCCCGACGGTCATATTTCGGCGGTACCGTGGCGGGGCCGACTTTTAAGAGCGTGGCGGAGAGGACGCTTGAATATCTTGGCGTGCCAAAAAACGGCAGCAGGTAGAAAGATATATTTTTAAGGCGGATCGATCAGCGGGAGAAAGCCGATATGGCAGCTGTTACAGATGAAATAAAGAAGATGATATCCTCGGGCGCGGAAAATCTGAGCGATGATTCACGCAGAATAAGGCCCGGAGATGTTTTCGTGGCCGTGAGGGGGTATTCAGCGGACGGCCACGACTACGTTACAGCGTCTCTTGAAAAGGGGGCTTCCCTGGCGGTATGTGAACACGAAGTGCCGGGCATACCGTCTGAATATAAGGAGAAAATAGTAATTGTCAAAGATACTCGCCAGGCTCTGGCGGATATTGTCAAAGAAGTTTTCGGCGATCCGTCTTCAGAGATCTCTGTATATGGGGTTACAGGCACTAACGGGAAAAGCACAACGGTCTTCCTTGTAGAAAGCGTGCTGGTCACGGCCGGCAGTCCGTGCGGGATGATAAGCACCGTATACAACAAGGTAAAAGGCTCTTCTCTTGTAAGATCCAGTATGACCACTCCGGGGATAATAGAAGTCAACAGGATGCTCAGGGAAATGGTATCCGACGGCAAACAGGCCGCTTCGGTGGAAATATCGAGCCATGCTCTTCACCAGAACAGGGTTAGAGAGGTCTCGCTGGACGCGGCGGTCTTTACCAACATAACACCCGAACATCTGGATTATCACGGGGACATGTCCTCTTACCTCGATGCCAAGACCAGAATATTCGATCTTCTCAAGCCGGGAGGCGTTGCCGCGCTTAATAATGATGACCCTCTGGTAAGAGGCCTGCTATCTTCTTTAAGGCCTAAGCGCCTTATCACTTTCGGTACGCTCGCGGGGTCCGATGTCACATGTTCCAATATCTTGTGCTCCCCCGACGGCACAGAATGCGACCTTATACTTCCCGGGGGGTATAAGACCCGTTTGGCGTCACCTCTTGTAGGCTGCCATAATGTCTATAATATGCTGGCCGCCGCCGCGGCCCTTTACGGTACCGGGATGGGTCCTGATAAAATAAAGGACGGTCTGGAAAAGGCCAGACCGGTACCGGGAAGGCTCGAGGCTGTGGTATCGAACGCGCCGTTCAGGGTTTTTGTGGATTACGCGCATACACCCGACGCCCTCGGTAATGTTCTGGGGTGTTTGCGTCCGATGACCGGAGGAGACCTTATATGTGTTTTTGGATGCGGAGGCGACCGCGACAGTTCCAAAAGACCGGTTATGGGAAAGATAGCCTCGAAAATATGCGACAGGCTGATCCTCACAAGCGATAACCCAAGGACGGAAGACGCGGATAAAATACTGGCTGAGATACAAAAGGGAGTGCCGGCGGAGGGCAACTATAGTATAATAAAAGACAGACGGGAAGCCATATTCGAGGCTTTAAGTTCCGCTGGAAGAGGTGATATTGTGGTTATAGCGGGCAAGGGACATGAGGATCGCCAGATCATAGGTGATGAGGCGGTCCATTTCGATGACAGAGAGGTAGCCAGAGAGATACTCCACGGTCTTGGATCTATCTGACGCGGGCAAGGTTTTCACATCCACCCAATTACAATATGACAGAGCTGGAAATACGAGATATCGCGGGCGTGACCGGAGGAAAAATGATATCATCCGGACCGCACGGGACCATAAAAGCGGTTTCAATAGACTCAAGGACCGTCCGTCCGGGCGAACTTTTTATAGCTGTAAAGGGCGAAAATTTTGATGGTCATGATTTTTTGGCAGAGGCTTCATCGAAGGGCGCCTCGGCTATAATGGCCGAGAGGTTCCCGGACAGTTTACAGACTTCTGACGTTACAGCCCTTATAGAGGTCCCGGATACGAAGAGGGCCATGGGTAAACTGGCGCGCCACATAAGACAAAGTTCCGGCCTGCCGGTATTGTGTGTAACGGGGACAAATGGCAAGACCACGGTTAAGGAGATGGCGGCCGCGGCGCTTTACCGCAAGTTCAAAGTTCTTAAGAGCAGAAGGTCGTATAATAACATCATCGGTCTAAGCCTGACATGGTTCGATCTCGATGCGTCCGATCAGATAGCGGTGCTGGAGGTCGGAACTTCAATGCCAGGAGAGATAGCTGAGCTCGGTTCGATAGCCCGTCCGGATGCCGTGATAATAACAAATATAGGCGACGGCCACCTGGAGAATCTTGGTGACCGGCGCGGGGTCCTCGAGGAGAAAGCGTCCATACTTGACGCTATCGCCCCGGGCGGCGC
>CAYVIW010000031.1:0-9266 GCA_964451815.1 uncultured Planctomycetia bacterium
CTCCCGCGAAAATAGTCGCCGACGGCGCTCTTGAGCAGGTTTCCGATGAAGGTGAGCTGGCAGGGATCGTTGAAGATGTCATAAAAGATAATCAGAGGAGCGTCAACGATTTCGCCTCCGGGAAAGAGGCCGCGCTCGGTTTTCTTGTCGGGCAGGTAATGAAAAGGACAAAAGGTAAAGCGAACCCTAAACTGGCGGGGGAAATGCTCAGGAAGAGAATAAAATGAGGGAAAAGAGATGAAAAGAAAAAGATATCCCGGACGAGCCGCGAGGGCGCTGGTATTTTTGATCATAACGGTTTTCTCGGTGATAACGGTAAAGGCGCAGGACGGCTCTTTGATGGATAACACAAAAGAGCTTTTTAAGCAGATACAGCTTTTTGCCGACGCGATAAGCATAATAAGTGTGGAGTATGTCAAAGAGGTGGATGTCAAGGATATCGTTCACGGCGCCATAAGAGGAATGATGAATACCCTCGACGGGTACAGCCAGTTCCTGGACGAGGAAAGATACCAGGAGATAAGAGAAGGCACAAAAGGCGAGTTCGGGGGGATAGGGATAGAAATAGGCGTAAGGGAGGGGATACTCACGGTCATAGCGCCCATAGAGGATACCCCGGCCTGGCGGGCTGGACTGAAGGCGGGTGACAAGATAGTGAAGATCGACGGCGATGTCACACGTGATCTGACGCTTGATGACGCTGTAAAGAAATTGCGGGGAGAGCCGGGCGATGAAGTGTCGATAACCGTGATAAGGGAAACGGCCGAGAAGATGCTGGATTTTAAGATGGCCAGAGCGGTCATAAAACTTAAGAGTATAAAAGAGGCCAGGATCATCTCGGATGACATAGCGTATATAAAGCTTGTCGAGTTCCAGGAACGGACAGCGAGGGATCTCAGAAAGGCCCTTAACGATATGACGAAAGAAGGGGCCGCAAGCCTGATACTGGACCTGCGAAATAATCCGGGAGGGCTGCTCGACTCTTCGGTAGAGGTTGCCGATCAGTTCCTGGAACCGGACAGGCTTATCGTTTATACAGAGGGGCGAGATCCTGAACGAAAGATAGAATTCTACTCAAAAAGAAAACCTCATTATGAAGGTATGGATGTGGTTGTTCTTATCAATAAAGGGTCCGCGAGCGCCGCGGAGATCCTGGCCGGGGCCCTTCAGGATAATAAGAGGGCTCTTGTGGTGGGCGTGACGAGCTTCGGGAAAGGGTCTGTGCAGACGGTGATCCCGCTAAAGGACAAGTCCGCGCTTCGGCTCACCACGGCCGCGTATTATACTCCCTCAGGCAGGAATCTCATGGATAAGGGGATCGAGCCGGATATACATGTGGAAAAAAGAGATCTCGTTACCGGAGAAAAGAAGGATAACCCCGATGAAGAGGTCAAGTCAGAGATATTCGACAAGATAGAGGATAAGAAGCACCTGGAAAAGGAAGAGGACGAGACCGTGGAAGACCAGACCCCGGAAGCATATGACGACCAGCTTCAGGCTGCCGTAAATATACTTAAGGGGCTGAAAGTCTTTGAGAGAAATAGAGAGAGAGAAGCTTTATGACGAGACGTTCCCGGGTAATAACTTTTGTTCTGGCGGCGGCGGTCATGCTGCTGGCGTATGATCTTTTAAAGGGGCCTGTGCAAAGGCCTATAGAGCGGGTCGAGGTCCAGGAAGACGCGTCGGAACCCGCCGAAGAAGAGAGCCCCTTGATCGCGGTGGTGCTTGACGATTTCGGGTATAGCCTTAAGAACCTCGCGGCACTCAAGGATATGGACGCGCCTCTTACGCTGGCGGTTCTTCCCGGCCTGCCGTATTCGGCAAGGGTCAGCGATCTCGCGACCACCAGCGGAATGGAGGTCATACTGCATCTTCCCATGGAGCCCGAAGGAGAGACGGCCGCGCTGGAAAAAGACACGGTCATGACGGGCATGAGGTTCTCACAAATAAGTGACATCATTGACCGGGACCTTGTCTCGGTACCCGGCGCTTCGGGGGTCTCCAACCATATGGGTTCGAAAGCTACCGCTGACAGGGAGCTTATGGAAGAGGTGCTGTCGTTGCTGGATTCCCGGGGGCTGTTCTTTCTTGATTCGGTGACAACCGCTCGCTCGGTAGCGGGCGAAATAGCCGCCGAAAAAGATATGCCTTATATACGCAGGGATATCTTTATAGACAACAAGCTTGACTCGCGATATATTGAGAGCCAGATGCTGAAAGCCTTTGATCTGGCTCTTGAGCAGGGCAGCGCGGTCGTGATAGGCCATGACCGTCCGGAGACGGTAGAGACATTGTCACATGTCATACCCGGCGCGAAAGAAAAGGGGATAAAATTCGTTGTTCTTTCGGAGATGATAACGGCCCGGGAAGAAAGGGCCGGATGGCGGCAGAGGAGCGGACCGTGATAACTCTCGGGATAGAGACATCCTGCGACGAGACAGCGGCCGCACTGGTTGAGGACGGAAAAGTGCTCTCAAGCGAGGTGTCTTCCAGCGTTCATCTGCATTCCTGTTATGGAGGTGTGGTGCCTGAGATCGCCTCACGGTATCATACAGAATATATATATTCCGTTGTTGAAAAAGCTCTGGCCGATGCCGGCAAAAAGATGGCCGATGTCGACCTGGTGGCGGTAACATATGGACCGGGACTTCCCGGGTCTCTTCTTGTGGGTCTGGCTTTCGCCAAGGCGGTGAGCCTTGCCGAAGATATACCTGTAATAGGCGTGAACCATCTTACCGCCCATCTGATGTCATGTTTTCTGGCAGCGGAGGGATCCGAGAGCCGGGACGACCGCTACCCTTTTACCGGCATGGTCATTTCGGGAGGGCATACCAGTATTTATGAAGTAAAGTCGGCGGCAGACATCTCTATCATGGGCCGGACCAGGGACGATGCAGTCGGAGAAGCGTTCGACAAGGTCGCCAAGATGCTCGGCCTGGGATATCCCGGCGGGCCTGTCGTTGAGAGAATGGCCGCACGGTTCTCGGGCCGGGAGCCCATACCTTTTACGCGGGCTCTTCTAAAGGATAAAAATGATCTTGATCTTAGTTTCAGTGGGGTAAAGACGGCTGTTATGTACTACTGGCGCGGATGTGAAAAAACCGATGAAGAGATAGAGAGAATATGCTATTCTTTTCAGGAGTGCGTGGTAGACGTGATAACGGAAAAATTTTTCAGGGCCGCGCGTATCGCGGAATCAAAAAAACTCGCCGCCGGCGGCGGGGTGGTGAATAATTCTTGCTTAAGGGAAAGGCTGCTCGACCTTGCCGGGAAAGAGGGAGTAGAACTTTGTCTTCCACCGCTCGAGTATTGCTCCGATAACGCGGCCATGATAGCCGCACTGGGCGAGGAACTTTATCTTTCGGGTGAAAGGTCCGACACCTTTATTAACGCCCGGCCCGGCGCGTGCTGATAAAAGGATCAATAGCAGAGAATAAGGAGGATAGCGCATGCCGTTCGAGATCGTGATCTTGAGGCTTTTTCTTTCGGCCGTAATGGCCGCGGCCATAGGCATAGAGAGGGAGATACACCGCAGGTCGGCCGGTCTGAGGACCCACATACTCGTGGGGCTCGGGGCCACTCTTTTCATGATGACATCGGTGACGGTGGCGCTGAGCTATGGGGCCGAGGCCGGAGCCGACCCTTCGCGTATCGCCGCCGGTGTCGTTACTGGTATCGGTTTTCTGGGCGCGGGCGCTATAATAAGGTACGGGTCTTCCATAAAGGGCCTTACCACGGCCGCCAGCATATGGGTGGTCGCCGCTATAGGCCTGGCTATAGGGGCCGGGATGTACTGGGCGGCTTTTTTGACGACCGCTATTTCGGTGACTGTGCTTGTTCTTTCAAGGTTAGAGGAAAGCATGGAGAAGAAAAAGGGACATAAAGGCAAAGGCCACTCGGACGCCGAAGGAAAAACCCTTTTTTGACACAATTAGTCAAAGAATAAAAACAGGTTTTAGTGTATAATAGAATTCAGCATATTCCCGGAGAAAAAAGGAGGTTAAGATGAGAAAGAAGAAAGAAGAAATGATACCCCAGCAGGAAGAAAAGATGCTTGATGTGAGCGCCAGCATGCAGGGAACGCTGAGATTTGACGACCCCGTGAATCTCAGGATAAACGGCAAGTTCGAAGGGACCCTGGATACAAAAGGAAAGCTCATGGTCGGGCAGAGCGCCGATATAAGGGCTAACATTACGGGTGAAAGCATTTCTGTTGCCGGCGTCATAACAGGGAATATAAAAGCCGCCAAGCTGCTTAAGCTCGAGTCCACCGCGAGGCTGGCGGGTGACGTTGAGGCGCCGAGGATATCGATATCGGAGGGAGCGGTCATAAACGGCCAGATAAACATGACCGGGGGGAAGCAGGCATCTCAGGCCGCCAGGGGCGACTGGATGACCCTCAACCAGCTGGCTAAATATCTCGAAGTGGATTCCGGAAAGATAAACGAGTGGGTCTCCAACGGGCTCCTTCCCGGGACAAGGGAAGAGGGCGAATGGGTCTTCGACCGCGCAAAGGTAGACCAGTGGATATCCGAGGGCAAGGTAAAGGTTTAATATGTCCGAGAAACTGATGACACTCAGAGAGCTTTGCGAATACCTTGGCGCGCACGAGGAAAGGATAATATCCCTTGTTGAGGAAAAAGCGATCCCCGCCTACAAGATAGGCGGGGAGCTTCTGCGTTTTCGTAAAGAACAGATAGAGACTATGCGCTCCGAGATAGATTCGCGATTAAGGGAGACAGAGGGGCCGGCGGCTCTTTCCGGCAAGAAGACCCCTGTCAAGCCGGCGGAGCGGCCCGGCATATCCAGGAACATAGCCGTGGGGAATACTTTCAGCGAATCCCTGCGGGACTTTCTGTATTTCAACGATTTTTATATATTGTCAGCCGTTATAAGCGTAGTTCTTCTCGTCATAATATTCAGGGGATGATCTTTTCCGGGGTATTCCTGCCCGGGCCATATCTTTAACCATCAAATGATACCTCGTATACTGATAATCGTTTTGACCGCCTTTATTATGGCCGCGTTCCCGCAACGCTCTTGCGCGGATACGGTAATAATGCGGGACGGGCGAAGGATAAAGGGACTCGTTGTAGACGAATACAGGGACCGGATAATACTTTCCACCGGCGAAGGTGAGAAGACGCTGATGAAAAGCGATATCCGGTCTGTCTTCTATTCAAGCGAAGAAGATTCTCTGATGCGGGAAGCCTTTGAATATTTCAACAGAGGGCGTCTAGTAGAGGCATACAATGTGTTCGGTGGTGTGCTTGAGCTCGACCCGGACAACGAGCGGGCCAGAGATATGCGGATGCACATAAGAGGTTCCATGGAGTCTTCCGCGAGAGAAAAGTTCCTGGCCCCGGCGGATAGAGAAAAAGCCGGCCATTCCGATATGAGCCGGGACGGCACCGAGCCTCGATTGGAAAAGGTCCTAGGACTTTACCTTGAAGAGGGCGAAAGAAATGTTATTGTAAGTCGAGTGGAAAAGGGGCTCTATCTTTCATCCGAAGGTGAGATAGAGCCGGGGGACCGCATAGTGAAGATAGGGGGTATTCTGACGGCTTTCATGGATATAGAGGAGGTCTCCAGCCTGCTTATGGCGCAGGGAGAAGTGAAACTCACAGTGGAGAGGACTGTTTTTCCGGAACTGTCTTCCCGTCGTGGTATTCTGGGTAGGATCCTGTATGGAAGATCCCGGAACATACTGGGAGCGGCCCTTAAACTGTACCGGCAGGGAATAACCGTTAAAGACGTGATTCCCGGCGGGGCCTTTGACCTGGCGGGCATAAGGGATGGCGACCTGGTGTTGCGCATAGAAGGGGAAAATACGCGCTACATGCCCATGACAGAGGTGTTCGATATTGTTACCAGAAACCGCGGCAGGACCATAGAGATAGTGATACACCGGGATATGACCATTTGGAGGAAGGCGGACCCGGTAAAAAATAAATCTTTCGTACCGCTTGACAAACGGCATGAAATAAGACTATAATAACTCATAATACTCACCGTTCAGCAGGAAACCATTATAGCCTACAACTCCATCATTCAAAATAAGTTGATTTACAAATAAAACCAGCCTTTTATATCCTGATGCATACAGTCCGGCCTTACTTGTTCATTCGAGATGAATAAAAAAAAGAAAACCATATTCCTTATAGACGGAAATTCCATCTGCTACAGGGCTTATTACGCCATAAAAGAGCTTTCAACCTCCAAAGGTGTCCCGACTAACGCTGTTTACGGGTTCACCTCCATGGTAAATAAGCTTCTAAGGGAGCACTCTCCCGACAAGCTGGTAATGGTTTTTGATATGCCCGGGCCCACTACCAGGCACGCGAAATATGAATCTTACAAGATACACCGAAAACCCATGCCTGACGATCTGGCTGAACAGCTTTCAATGATCAGGGATGTCACCGTAGCCTACAATATTCCCATATGCCAGAAAGAGGGGTACGAGGCCGATGACGTCATCGCCACTATAGCTGAGAAAGCCGAAAAAAAAGGTTTCAACGTTGTTGTCGTCACCTCCGATAAGGACGCGCTGCAGCTTATAAATGATAACATAAGGGTGCTTAGTCCCCACACCTCCGGCGGGAAGATCTACGATGCCGGAGCTGTCATGGAAAAGTTCGGAGTTAAGCCTGACCGGATGGTGGAGCTTATGGCCCTGATGGGCGACGCGAGCGATAATATCCCGGGCGTAAAGGGCGTGGGGAAGGTTACGGCTGAAAAACTGATCGCGGAATTCGGAAGTGTGGCGGGCCTTTATGAACGCATTGATGAGATCCCTCCGGGGGCATTGAGAAAGAAACTTGAAGAAGGCAGGGATATGGCTGTTTTGAGCCGTGAGCTGGCGGAGCTTCAGAAGGATGTTCCCGTAGGAACAGAACTTGATCTTTCCGGGGATATGCCGGGCGCGGACATAACTAAACTTACAGAGCTTTTCAAGGAACTGGAATTCGGGAAATTTTTGCGGGACCTGGGGCCCCGCGAGGATATCCAAAAGAAGAAATACAGCATACTGTCGGGGAAAGACGCCGTCAGCCGGATAAAGGAACTGAAGAAAACCGCCTCCGCGGCCATGTGTCTTTCCGCCTCACCGGGCCGAGGAGTGGAAGGGGCCGCGTTCTCCACCGAAAAAGACGGGACGTTCTTTGTCGAATTCGCGCGGAATGAAGATCTCTTCAGCGGGGCCGGCGGACTTCTCAAGGACATATTCGAGTTCGAGAGCCTCAAGAAGATCGGGCATGACATGAAGAATGATATCCGCGTTCTCAATGCGGAGGGGATAGAACTTAAAGGTGTTTTGTTCGATATTATGATAGCCGACTATCTGGCCGACCCGTCGATATCCAGTCACGGTCTTGAAGATATGGCCATGAGAAGGGGCGGTTACAATCTTTTCGCTGCCGGCAAAGACGTTCCACGAAAAAGAGCGCCGCGGGACGGAGTTCCGGCCACTGCCGCCGCCGACGCTCTGGCGGCTTGTGAGAGATGCGAAGTGATCTTAAAACTATACAGGGACCTTGAGCGGGAACTGGACGAAAGGAGCATAAGGCCGCTTTTTGACAATGTGGAAATGCCACTTGTCAGAGTCATAGCGGACATGGAGGACGCCGGTGTAGGCATAGACGTTAAGTACCTTGAGAAGATGTCAGCCGTTCTTGACGGAAAGCTTTCCGAGGTGTCAAGGCGCATATATGAACTCGCCGGAGAGGAGTTCAATATAAATTCTTCCAAACAGCTCCAGGAAATACTTTTCGGTAAGCTCGGCCTTCCGCCGGGAAGACGTACCAAGACAGGCATCTCGACGGATGAGTCAGTTCTCGTTAAACTCGCCGCGGCGCATGAACTGCCAAAGGCACTTCTGGAATACAGACAGATCAACAAGCTCAAGACGGCCTATTATGACTCCATGAAGGATATGGCGGATAAAAAGGACGGCAGGCTGCACGCGCGGTTCAATCAGGCCGTCACGGCTACAGGCAGGCTTTCGTCGAGTGAGCCGAACCTCCAGAACATCCCCATAAAGACCGAGCTTGGAAGGGAGATAAGGCGGGCGTTCGTCGCGTGTTCGAAAAAAGCGGCTCTTCTGGCGGCCGATTATTCGCAGGTGGAGCTCAGGGTGCTCGCCCATCTTTCCGGGGACGAGAACCTGCTGAGGGCGTTCAGGGACGGTGAGGACGTCCACACCTTTACGGCCTCGCTTATATACGACTGCTCTCAGGGGGAAGTTACGGGCAAGATGCGTTCGACGGCCAAAACGGTAAATTTCGGTATAATCTACGGCATGAGCTCTTTCGGTCTGGCTAAAGATCTCGATATAAGCGTAGAAGAGGCGAATGGTTTTATATCAGCTTATTTTAAACGTTACAGCGGAGTGAGTGATTTTATAAAAAATACAATTGAAAGAACAAGGAAAGAAGGATATGTCACTACCCTTCTTAAAAGAAGGCGGTACATACCCGAGATCAGAAGTGCTAATGAAAGGGTAAGGTCCTTCGCCGAAAGGGCCGCCGTTAACACGGCCGTTCAGGGTACCGCCGCCGATATGATCAAACTTGCCATGATAGGCTGCGCCAGGTCTTTTGCCGGTTCCGCCACACGCATGATAATACAGGTACATGATGAACTGGTGTTCGATACCCCCCTGGAGGGGATAAAGGATACAGCCGGCGAGGTCAGAAAAATAATGGAAAATGTCATCGAGCTTTCCGTCCCCCTCAGGGTCGATATTGAGTGGGGGCGCGATTGGCTGAACATGAAAGAGGTTTAAACCGTCCGACGGCCGGTATAGAGAGGCGTAAGTGGTAAAGAAAAAAAAGATAATAGGGGTTACGGGCGGATTGGCCACGGGAAAGAGCACGGTCACAGATCTTTTTGCCGCTCTCGGGGCGGTGAGGGTCGACGCTGACGCGATCAGTCATGACATTCTTGAAAACGACGAAAAGGTCAAGACCCGTGTAAAGGAGCTTTTCGGGGAGGGCATACTTACCGGCGGTCGGATAGACAGGAAAAAACTCGCCCGGGCGGTATTTTTCGACAAAGACGAACTCGGCAGACTTTGCGAAGTGATGCACCCTGTGATAATAGAGCGGATACGGCGCGAGGTCGCCCATGCCGGTGACAACGTGGTGGTGATAGACGCGCCGCTTCTAGTAGAGGCGGGGATGGCGGGGGGGGGGGGGGGTTTTGGGGGTGTTTCCGCCGGGGCCGGGAACCCCAAAGAAAAGGGGGGCCGGCGGGGGGGGGGGAGA
>CAYVIW010000032.1:0-21377 GCA_964451815.1 uncultured Planctomycetia bacterium
CCGGGGCCTTTTTTTGCTTTTTTTGTACCGTTTGGGGAATTAAACCTTCAAGGTGTCCCCATTTTTGTTCTTAAAGGTGTCCCATGGCCTTATGGCAGGGGTCTAAGATCGACAAGGCGTATGGCGGTATTATCAATGTGATGTTCCGACAATTCGCCGAAAAAAGGGGGGGAACACGGTGAAATTCCGTGGCTGTCGCGCAACGGTTAAAGCCCGAATGCCCAAGAAAAAGAAAGGAGGGAACAATGCGCAGGACATTGTTTTTTTTAAGTTTCGTAACTCTGCTCTCTTCCGTCTCTTTGGTGGAAGCTTCAGGCGGAACAACCGGCAATAAAGAAGAAACATTCACTCTAACGGATTTGGTCGCGAGGCCCGTTGAGATGATCCTCGCCCCGGTCAAAGAAGTGCTCTCTCCGATAAGATCATTAGGCCCGGTTAATGAGGGAGAACCAAATATTGCTACCGTTGATCTTGGGCTGATTACTCCGATGCGTCTGTATGAGATAGAAAGTAAGTTGCCCTTTGCGGTTTCTGTAATCGACATAGAGGACATCGAGAATTCCAACGCCCAGACTACTATAGATCTTCTCAAAGCTGAAACCGGAATATTTGTAAAAGATTGGACTGGAAGTGGAACTACAGCTTCTGTGGATATCCGCGGATTCGGAGAACAGGCCGGGATGAACGTAGCGGTACTTATTGACGGACGCAGGGTCAACGAAGTCGATCTTAGTGCGGTTGATTGGACTCAGATACCTATCGATCAGATAGAAAGGATAGAGATAATACGTGGCGGCGCAGGCTCGGTTCTCTATGGTGACAATGCCGTCAGTGGTGTAATTAACATCATTCCAAAGATAGGTACAGGCGCGCCGTATTTCCGGTATATCCAGCGATACGGCAGTTATGATATGAAAGAGGAAAGGGTAGAGTTCGGAGGCGAGACAGAAGGGCTTAGTTTTATTGTTACCGGCGGCCGAAAAGCCACCCATGGTTATAGGAATAACTCATACTTCAACAATTGGGATCTTGCCTCAAAACTTGTTTATGAAGTAGATCCCGAACTTCTTTTAAAGTTCAGTCAGTCCTGGCATAAATCCGAATATGGTCTACCCGGGGCTCTTTCTTCCATAGAACAGGAAAGGCATAACAGAAAATTTGCTTTATACGGCGAAGATTATACGAAAAACACAGACTGGAACTTCGTTGGTGGATTCGAAAAGACTTACGGTGATTGGGGGACTTTGTCCTCGGATTTTTCTTACAGAAGGAGATACGCATATTCAAACTTTATCGGCGCAAACGGTGGATGGAACCCCATAAGAAGATCGACCATAGATACTTACGCTATAACCCCGAAATATGTCCTGGTCAGAGATATTGCAGGGTTTGCTAATAAACTTGTTACCGGTTTGGACTATTATAGGGTTGAAAATGATTCCGACGTTTTCAATGCGCTTAATAACATACAGAGTATAACCGCCGTAAAAAAGAATTCCCTGGCATGGTATGGACAGGATTCCTTTTCATTGCTCCCTGAGCTTACCTTTGTCGGAGGGCTGAGATATGAATGTACTAAATATGATCTCGATTATCAGGATCTTACAGGGTGGAACCCTACAATAGACACGGACAAACATAAGATCGCCAGGATGTACAATATAGGGATAGTATATGAATATATGGACAGGTCTGAAGTTTTTTTTACGCATAATCTCAGTTATAGATTTCCCGCTACGGATGAATATATAGTATGGGGGGCTTTAAATCCTAATCTCAAAGAGCAGATATCCAGGAATTATGAGGTGGGGATCCGGCAGGTAATCGGTGATATTGTCAGAGTTGATTTAACAGGATACTGGATGGACGTTAAAAACGAACTATTTTATGACCCATTAGGCGGGGCGCTCGGCACCGGGGGTAATGACAACTACGGCAAGACCCGGCATCAGGGGCTTGATATTTCGGTGAAGGCTCAGATCAACAAGTATATCGAACTTTTTGGTAATTATTCGTTTACCGATGCTCATTTCGTGGATGATATGTATCAAGGTAAAAAGATACCAATGGTTCCGCTTAACAAAGGCAGCGTGGGTATGAGAATATTATTTTTTGATCACTTCAGGTTGAATTTTGTGGGGTTGTTCGTGGGCGAAAGATATTGCATAAATGATCAACAAAATGTTTATGTTCCCCTAAAGCCATATTTTACAGCCGACATAAATCTGTTTTACGAAAATGACCACGTAAAGATGGGAGTGGGGATAAATAACATTTTCAATGAAAAATATTATAATTACAGTGTGCGCAACGCCAATAACGGTAATGTAAACTATTATCCTGCGCCTGGAACAAATTTCTTTATTGAAGGAGCTATAAAGTTTTAGCGTATTTAGACTTGTGCCTTGTGGTAGAAAAAATAGGCAGCCATTCAGTAAAATCCGGTCCTTAAAATCGGGGCAAGAAATTTGGGGCAAAGAGAATCAGGAGACCAAAACCTATTCTTGACAAAAACCTATAGGTCGGGACAGGTGTAGGTTCAAATCCAGAACCGTCCCCAGTTCTTTTCTAGTTCTTCTTGACTTTCTCATGGAAACCGTTTATACTTTAAAAATAAAATATTTTAAAAAATGAAATATTTTATTTTTAAAACATGCAAGGAGTGATGCTATGCCGACTTCCACAAAAGGCGATTTTTACGATCAGATGACTCGTCTTATGCCTGTGTTTCTTCGAGAAATAGCGAGTCGGCAAGACAAGATCTTTACAAGAGGCAATATATCGGTTTCTAATATTGTTGTGATCGATGTTCTGAAAGAGAAAGGCGCCTGCACTATGGGGGAGCTCTCAAGAACGCTTAACCTTACAATGAGTGCCGCCACAGCCATAATAAACAAGATGATAGACCAATCCCTGGTAAAAAGAGAGCGGCAGGAAAAGGACAGAAGAGTGGTGAGGGTATCTCTTCGTCCCAAAGGCATTGAGGTAGCGAAAAAGATATATGAACTTCGCAGAGATGTAACGAACGATCTTTTTGCTATGCTCACCGACAGGGAGAGAGAGGAGCATTTGCGGATATTGAAAAAGATGTTCACAAGTATAACGGGGACAGGGAATGATAAATAAGATCAAACTGCTGGTATTCCTTTTGGCTGTCGTGCTTTCGGTGTCTTACGCCGCATTTTCGGCCACCGGGATGGCTTCCGGACAGAAAATGACGGAAAATGAACAGCCCGGATCATCTTTAGAAGAGTGTGTGAGATATTCACTGCACAACAGCTTTGAAGCCAGGCTTGCCAGACTGGATCTTCTTATTGCCGAAACACGCAGACTTTATTCTGAGTCGGTGTTCGATACTGTAGCTTTTGGGGAAATAAGCTATTCGGAGGACAAAAGACAGCCTCTTTCTGTTTTCTCGGGTGACGACAGGCAGATGAATCTTTACTTGGGAGGGCTTAAAAAAAAGATACCCACCGGCACCGATCTTCAAGTTACGTGGTCAGATCAGCGGGACTGGACCAACAGCTCTTTTTTTACAAGGAATCCCTCCCACAACGCCCAACTCAGTTTTGACGCCAGGCAGCCTTTGCTCAGTAATTCTTTCGGGTTTGTTGACAGGAACACTATTACTGTTACCAAACTTGCCATAATGAACGCCGGGCTGGAGATGCGGGAAAGGATAGAGTCTCTTATAGCTGAAGTGGAAAAGAGCTATTGGAGCCTTGTTGCCGCCAAGCTGGTGCACGGTATTACGCTAGAGATGCTTGATGAGGCTAACAGACTGCACGAAGCAAACTCCCGCAATTTCAATATAGGCCTGATCGAGAAAGCCGATCTTTACGCGTCTGAGGCTAACTTGCGTATAAGAGAGAATGAAGTTATGCTTGCGGAGAACGATCATAAAAAAGCAAGAGATAACCTGAAGTTATTGATGAACATGGATCAGGAACATTATCTGTCTCCCGCGGAAAGCTTCAGTTTGGACCCCGAGGAGTTCGATCTTGCAAAGTGTCTGTTGACGGCGTTTGACAACAATCGCAGTTATCAGATAAGGAAGAGAGAAGTGGAGATAAATGATATCACACTCAAGATGAAAGGCAACCAGATGTGGCCGGAACTAGACCTAACGGCCACGTTCGCTATGAACGGGCTTGAAGGTAAATTCAATGACGCCGCCGGAAAGACTACGGTCGCCGACAACACATATTACTACACGGGACTTGAGCTGACCATGCCTCTTGAGAACAGCCTGGCCCGGAGTGAGTTCCATAAGGCCTCCTATGAAAAGGAAAGGGCGATAGTATCTCTCAAGAAGAAGGAGCGTACCATAATAACAAGCGTTAGCAATTCTTTCAGGACCCTTGCCACGCTGAACGCGACCGTTATAAACATGAACGAGGCCGTAAGACTGCAGGCGGCTAAACTGGGGGAAGAGGAAAAGCGCTTTGGTTACGGAAGATCAAGCACAAAAAGTCTGATCGATTACCAGAACGATCTTTTGAGAGCGAGAATGTCGGAAGCCAGGGAGCTATTGGCCAGAGAGAAAGCCCGGGTGGACCTTGAAAAAGAGATGAGTGTTCTTCTCGAAAAATACGAGGATCTTATATGAGCCTGCCCAAGTTCAGTGTGAATAATTCGCTGTTCGTCAACCTTATTTCGGTGATCATTCTCATAATAGGCACTATTGTTATTCTGGGAACCAACAGGGAGGTTTTTCCAAATGTAGATTTCGACATGGTCAGCGTGACCACCACATATCCCGGGGCCACGCCCGAGGATATCGAAAAGCTTATAACCGTGCCTATTGAGAAAGAGCTGAAGGAGGTCGACGGGATAAAGGAAATAAACTCTTCGTCGGCCATGAACGCGTCTTTGATCTCTGTGAAGATAGATCCGGATGAACGCAATAAACAGAGAGTAATAAGGGATATACAGAGCGCTGTAGATAAGGCTAAGGACCTTCCCAAAGACGTCTACGAGGACCCTATGGTCACAGAGGTGACCACCAAACAATATCCTATAATAGAGCTTTCCATGTCAGGAGAAATACCTGAGGGTCAATTGCGTGAATATGCCGACGCACTCGAGGATGAGCTGGAAGACATCCCCGGCGTGGCCCGGATAAGTATGAGCGGTTACCGCGACAGGGAGATCCAGGTCCTGGTTGACGAAGAAAAGCTTCTGGAATACTACGTTTCTATAGACGAGGTCGAGCGAGCTCTGGCCTCCCGCAACATAAGCATACCCGCGGGAAAGATAGACACCGAGACCACTGAATACAGCGTTAGGACCACCGGCGAATTTTTTACCGCCGAGGAGATAGGGGATGTGATAATAAGAGCCAACGACTACGGTAACTGGATAAAAGTTAAGGATGTCGCTGTTGTCGAGGATACCTTCAAGGACGAGGACATAATAAATAAAACGCTCGGCACAAGGTCCATTAACCTCATAATAATGAAAAAAGAGTCGGGTGACGCAATATCCATAGTTTCGGAAGCCAAGAGAACGGCGGATGACTTTATCAAGAGAGTGCCGGACGATATCAGGATCTCTTATGTTAACGATTATTCATATTTCGCCAGACGCAGACTTGGCGTGCTCAGCAATAACGCCTGGTTCGGTCTTGCCATTGTTATGATCGCTATGCTGTTTTTTCTTCAGAAGAGAGTAGCTATGCTCACGGTGCTGGGTATCCCCATATCTTTCTTCGTGACGTTCATTGTCATGGATATGCTGGGCATTACCATAAATCTCATAAGCATGTTCGGCCTGGTGATAGTTCTGGGTATGCTGGTGGATGACGGAATAATAGTGGCGGAGAATGTATATCGACATATGGAGGATGGCGAGCCACCCCGCGAGGCCGCCGTCAAGGGCACCGAGGAGGTAATGGGCGCCGTATCCTCAGCTGTTCTGACCACGGTACTGGCGTTCAGTCCGCTTCTTTTTATGTCCGGTATTATCGGTAAGTTCATAAGAGGTATCCCGATAGTGGTCATTGTAGCGCTTCTGGCGTCGCTGGTGGAAGCTCTGGTAATACTTCCCAGCCATCTTGCCGATTTCGTAAGAGTGCGAAAAGATGGGGACGGTACTCCTGTGGGGCTTTCCAAGAACATGCCCTGGTTCAAAAACATAGTGGCTTTCTACACAAGAGTGGTCACCGCGGCAATACGACGTAAATACAAGGTCCTGGCAGGAGTAACGGTCGTGCTTATAATCTGCGCGGTCCTGGCGGGGACAGTGCTTAAATTCGTCCTTTTTCCCAGCGCGGGCATAAACTACTTTTTCATAAGGGGTGAAGCCCCCATAGGTACTCCTTTGGGCAGGACCGCTGAACTCATCGCCCCGGTAGAGGATATTGTTTCACGTATGTCTCCGGATGAGCTGGACGCGTATGTTACGACTATAGGACAGATACAGGAAGATCGTCAGGATCCTTTTTCCGGAAAAGCCAGCAACTATGTCCAGCTAACCGTTTACCTTACACAGGCGCAGGACCGCAAGCGGGATGTGGAAGAGATAATAGAAGAGCTCCGGGGTAAGATAGGCCATATAGAGGGTTTTGAGGATCTGCGTTTCGATACTCCTGAGGCGGGACCGCCGGTCGGTAAGCCTGTTGAGGTCAAAATAAGAGGCGAGGATTTCGCGGTCCTGGATGAAATAGCCGCCAAATATATGGATTATCTTATGACCATACCGGGGACTTCGGACGTGACATGGGATAACAAACCCGGAAAAGAAGAAATAAGGGTGGATGTGGACAGCAACAAGGCAAAAATGGCCGGACTTACAGTGGGTCAAATAGCGAGGACTGTAAGAGGTGTTTTTCAGGGCAACATAGCCACAACGATAAAACCTATCAAAGCGGAAAAGGAGACAGATGTAACAGTGAGGTTCTTTTCCGCGAAAGATAATAGCGATGTGGGCGTGTTCGACAGCATAATTATCCAGAACCGCTTCGGTAATCTTATACCTCTCAATAAAATAGCGACTATTAAAAAGGTCCCCGGCACTACTACCATACATCATCTTGACGGCAAGAGAGTGGTTACGGTCTCATGCAACGTTGACACAACAAAGACGACATCTCTTGCGGTCAACAGTATGCTCGCCAGAAAATTCCAGGACATAGAGGACGGCTATATGGGGTATTCTGTAAAATACGGGGGGGAGCAGGAGGAGACGATCGATTCGCTGAAAAGCCTGGGGCGGGCGTTTTTTTTCGCCTTTCTCGCGGTTTATCTTATCCTCGCCTCGTTTTTCAAGTCTTTATTTCAGCCTTTTATAGTCATGGTCGCGATACCTTTCGGTCTTATCGGTGTGGTGGTGGCTTTTCTGATGCATGGCATGGCCTTCTCTTTTATGGCTATCATGGGTATAGTGGGCCTGAACGGTATTGTGGTGAACGACTCCATCGTGCTGGTGGATTTTATAAATAAACTGAGGAAAAGCGGCATGTCCCGCGCGGAATCTATCATTAAAGCCGGCCAGATGAGGATACGACCGGTTATACTTACTACCGTGACCACCGCCGGAGGTCTTTCCACGGTAGCGTACGGTATCGGGGGCAAGGATCCTTTTCTTGTGCCAATGGCCATAGCTATCTGCTGGGGGCTTGTATTCGCTACCGCTCTTACGCTGATAGTGATACCGTGTATCTATTCCGCCATAGATGAACTGTCCATAAAATTGACCCACCATACCAGCATGATCAAAGAAATAAAATTCAACAACAACAAAAGCCATAGCGCCAAAAACAAAAGACCATAAAGATTTTTATCGCTATATGCTCTAAGGCTCTCTGGGTGTTTTCAGTTTGCTTTGAGATCACCCCGCAGACGCTGTATCTAAACCAAATGTTCACAAATATTTATGGTCTAAACATGGGTAGCAATAGAGCAGGGTACCCATGTTTAGTTTGTAAATTTATGTCAATAAAAGAGTTAGACACAGTGTCTACGGGGCTACCGTCTACGGGGCTACCTGCGGGACTGCGAGACAGCGCTGCGGGATTGCGCATTCCCCCTATGCGTATGAGGATGAAGATGGGCATTTTTGAACGGGGCACCGTGAAGCGAGCAAGCATGGTCCGCCCCGCGATATCTAGGCGAGGGCGGGTTGCGAGAGGAACGTTGGGTACGATTTCTCGCAGGGAAATCGTACGTCCCCGAAAGAATATGCCGTCTTTATTCTTCTTCAGATAACAGATCGGGGCAAAACAGAGTGAAACTGCCCGGAAGAGCTTATGTTTCTATACAGCATATGTGAATTGACAATTCGGTTCCGCAAGTGTTATTATCCATACTATATGTTTAAGTTCACTCGAAACATTTTTGTTCCTTTTGCCATCGCTATCCTGGTATTTTTTCCGGAATATACCTCTGACGCGGGCAGCAAGGTGCCCGAATATCATAAAGAGGTACTGGATAACGGAGCCACCATAGTGTGCAGTTATCTGGACGACTCTCCTATAGTTACCGTGCAGGTAAGGGTCCTTTCAGGCCTTTCCAATGAGGGCCGTTACGCCGGCTCAGGCATATCGCATTTTCTCGAACATCTGCTTTTTAAGGGTACGCGGCGCAAGTCTTCCTCTCAGATCACCAGGGAAATAAAAGCCATGGGCGGGACTGTCAACGGTTCTACCGGGCTTGATTCCGCGGAGTATCATATTACGGTCCCTAATGAGTATTTTGCTGATGCTCTATCCCTTATAGTTGAAATGGTAATGGAACCTGTTTTTACCGAAGCGGAAATGGACAGCGAGCGGGAAGTAATACTAAGGGAGATCAATTTGCGTGAGGATTCCCCGTCTTCCCGACAGATGCGGATACTCTTCGAGCAGGCGTACAGGCAGAATGTATACAGATATCCGATCATCGGATATAAGGAGCTGGTGAAGTCTCTGCGCAAGGACGAGGTCCTAGAATATCACGAGTCCGTCTACACTCCCGAAAGGATAGTTCTGGGAGTTTCAGGGGGAATAGAGCCCTCTGAGGCGATCGCCCTGGGCCGAAAAAAAATCGAGGGATACGATCGAGGCAGGGTATGGGAAAACGTTGTTATGGCTGAACCCCGACAGGTGTATCCGTCAATTTCGACTTTCCCCTCGGACGTAATAGTCGGATACATGGCGATAGGGTTCCACGGGACCAGTCTTTATTCGCCCGACCTCTATCCTACGGATGTCCTCAGCATAGTTCTCGCGACAGGCAAAGATTCTCTTTTATACAACAGGATAGTTAAGGATAAACAGCTTCTTTACTCTATATCGAGCTTTAATGTTACGCCGAAGTACCCCGGTCTTTTTTTAATATCCGGCATTGGTGAGCCGGAAAAACTTGATATGGCCAGAGATGAGATATTTGCTGCTATAAATGAGTTCAAGTCCAAAGAAGTGAACGATACTGCCCTGGAAAGGGCCAAGAATCTTGTGATATCTGCGTATCTCAGGGCGCATGAAAGTACGCGAAGCATAGCCTCGTCGATGACAAGTTCTCAGCTGATGACGGGTGACGCTTCTTTTTTTGCGAAATATGTCGACGAGATAAAAGACGTGACCCCCGCTGATGTCAACGTGGCCGCCTGGAGGTATCTCCATGAGGATAACTCCACTACGGTTTACACGGTGCCCGATATTCCGGAGGCCGTTCCGCCCGATGTTGTCCAACCTCTCTCCCCTGAGGACGCCGGAGTAGAAGAGGGTCGCCTGTCCAACGGATTGCGCGTCATAGCTAAAAGGAAAGGCTCTCTACCCCTGGTGTCCGTCACCTTTGCCGCCAGAGGAGGGCTCCTGGCTGAGAACGAAAAAGATAACGGCATATCTAACCTTACGGCTTCCATGATGCTTAAAGGTACTCGCAAAAGGACGGAGGCGGAGATAGAGCCGGCAATAGAGCGTATGGGAGGGGATATATCATCTTTCAGCGGGATGAACAGTATCGGTCTGGCCATGAGCGTTATGTCCGAAGACATGAAAGAGGCCATGGATATATTCCATGACGTCATAACAGGTTCGATATTCCCCGAAGAAGAGCTTGTTCTGGAAAGGCGGAAGATCATATCCGCAATAAAGGAGCAGGATAAAGATATTTTCAGTGTGACTATGCGAAGGGTCAGAAAACTGCTATATGGGGAACATCCTTATTCAATGAGGACGCTGGGGGAGATAGACGCTCTTGAGGACCTTACCAGAGCGGACCTGGCGGCTTTTTACGCCGAAACAGGTTCCCCGGAAAATTCCGTTGTGACCGTGGTGGGGGATATAAACCCCGTCGAGGTCATAGAGGACCTTACCAGAAGGTTTTCCAGCTGGACTGGTAAGGCCGCTGGCGTCAGGAGCCGGCGCGTCAAGGAACTCGCGGGCGTCTTAAAAGAAAACGTTCTGATGCGCAAACAGCAGGCGGTTATCGCGATCGCCTTTCAAGGGGTAGATGTTAACGATGACAGAAAGTACGCTCTTGATATCATAAGCTCTCTGCTTTCTGGCGCGGACGGCATACTTTTTCATTCCGCCAGGGAGGATAAAGCCTTGGCATACGCTACGGGGGCGGTAAACCAGCCTAATCTGGACAGAGGTTATTTTGTCCTTTATATCGCTACTACGCAGGAAGACCTTCCGAGGGCTAAAAAAACGCTCCTAGGAGCTATAGATACCGTGAAAGAAGGGGCATTGAACGAAGAAGACATATCATCTTCACGCAAAAAACTTATAACCGGCCATGATATCTCTCTTGAGACCAATTCGGCTGTTTCCATGGTAATGGCTCTGGACGAACTTTACGGACTCGGAGCCGAAGATCATGAAAGATATTCCGAAAGGATAAGTTCAGTTACGACCGAGGACATTGTCAGGGTCGCCGGGGAGATACTGAATACCCGTAGGGCAGTGATTGTGGAAGTGCATTCAGAAAAATAGGGTCGTAAAACGTACATACCCCGACTCTCCCATTTCTCTTTACCATTACGCTCTCTTTTATTATAATAATACCCGGTCTTTGTCCATTGCTGTAAAAGTTGAGGAGGCATATCTTGGTAAGGGAACCAGTGGCGGCCGGTCAGTTCTATCCGCAAGAACCCGGAATACTCAGACGGGAGATGGAGAACCTGGTACAGCCTGTCCGTCAAGAGGATAAAGTGGACGCTATAGGAGCGATATCGCCTCACGCGGGCTACATGTATTCCGGCGGCGTGGCGGGCGAGGTCTATTCCGCGATGGAACCTAAGGGCACATACATGATAATAGGCCCCAATCATACAGGATATGGAGCGCCCTTCTCATTATCGGTAGAGCCATGGCACACTCCTTTGGGGAAGGTGGACATAGATCTCGATCTGGCGGAGGCCGTCAAGGAGAGGACCTCGCTGATAGAAGAAGATACGTCAGCGCATATGATGGAACACTCAATAGAAGTGCAGCTCCCGTTCATACAGACTGTGTCACCCGGCGCGAAAATGCTTCCTTTGACCGTAAGCCGGGCAGCGTATCGGGATCTCCGGGAAATAGGCAGTGCCATAGCCGGAGCTGTTACTAGTGTTTCGGCTTCGGTATGCATGGTAGCCTCGAGTGATATGACCCACTACGAGACACGCGCGTCAGCATCTGTCAAAGACCACGAGGCGATAGAAAAGATAATCGAACTTGACGCGGAGGGGCTAATGAGAACTGTAGAGGACCGTAATATATCGATGTGCGGATATGTACCATCTGTTATAATGCTCATAGCGGCCAGGGAGCTGGGAGCCCGGAAAGCGAAGCTCATAAAATATACCGATTCAGGGCAGGTCACAGGCGACACTGACGAGGTCGTCGGCTATGCGGGTATAGTTGTTTTCTGATCCGGCGGTAGTAGTAGCCAGAGAAAAGTGATACAAATGCAAAACAGAACAAGCTAGATAATATGGGCATATGGAAACGTAAAAAGAACATTCTGGTCCTTGGCGGAGGTAGCGCCAGGGGTATATGCAATATAGGGGTTTTAAAGGTTCTTGAGAATCAT
This sequence comes from uncultured Planctomycetia bacterium, assembly GCA_964451815.1. GTDB lineage: Bacteria > Omnitrophota > Gorgyraeia > Tantalellales > Tantalellaceae > CAYVIW01. The sequence continues at coordinate 12,000 of CAYVIW010000032.1, forward strand.
TTTGGTAGAGGGAACCTTCCTTTCGATATGGTAATAGGGACCAGTATAGGCAGTTTCATAGGTGCCGCCTATTGTCTTGGGATGCCTCTTGAGGAGTTGGAGAGCCGCTCCCGCGAATTCACCTGGACCAATCTTGTCGATTTCGGCGTGTATCCTACCGGGCTTATAAAAGGTGATAAGCTTGAAGTGCTGATAAGGGACTGTCTTGATGCCAAGGGTTTTAGCGACATGAAGATACCATTCGCGCTCACCACGACAGATATAGAGAACGGCGAAGAGCTTACACATGATTCGGGAGACCTTATAAAACTTGTGAGAGCGAGTTGTTCCTGGCCGGGCATATTCGCGGCTGTGGATGTAGAAGGGCGTCTTCTGGTCGACGGGGGCGTGAGGAACAGTATTCCCACAAAAGCGGCCCATGAATACGGGGCCTCTTTTGTTCTTGCTGTGAACCCCGGTTTTTCCGTGAAGAACCAGAAGATGAACAATGTACTTCTCGCCATAGTTCAGGGAGTGCAGATAATGGGGGAGGAGCTGAACACTTATCAGTCAGAACGGGCGGATTTCACCATAAAACCGGATCTTAAGAATATTGACCAGTTCGATTTCGATAAGTCGGACTACATAATAAAAATGGGGGAGCTTTCCGCGGAAGAGAGCATTGGCAAGGTTCGCCACAGGTTGTCGCGCAGAGGTATAGGAGGGGCGTCATTTTTTTAGGAAACATGAAAGGGGGTCTGTGATGGGAGAAAAAGCGGACAGCAAGGTAGATTTTTCAGTTTTTATCTCAGGGCTTATGGCTGAGGGTTTGGCTGCTATGGGGCTTTTAAAACATCCGCTCGCACAAGATATAAAAAAGGACATGCGTCATGCGGATATGGTAATTGAGACGCTCGCGATGCTTAAGCAGAAGACCTCGGGGAACCTTTCCCAGGAGGAGGATAAAACCCTGGACGAGATACTGCATCAGCTCAGGATGGGGTATGTGTCAGTTATAGAGGGAGAAAAGTCCCCCTCGTCTGGCTCAGAAGATCAAGCCGAACCAAAGAAGAAAGATGAAAAATAAACTATCCACAACCATAAGGATCATTGTCAGCTTCGGCCTTCTAGGCGGTCTTTTCTGGGTCATGAGGGACAATATAGGGGATATATGGGCGACCATACGGACGTCCGATCCGTTTTATATGGTACTGGCGGCGGTATTGTTGGTAGCCATGGTGTGGTCGCTGTCGCTGCGTCTTAAAGTGGTTTTTGACGGTGAGGATCTTTTTGTTTCTCTCGGCGAGGCCACCCAGCTTACCTGTGTGGGGTACTTTTTTAACAACTTCATGCCTACTGCCGTGGGGGGGGATATAGTAAAAGCCCATTATGCCTCGCATTTCAACAAGAAAAGGCTCAAGTCATACGCCAGCGTTTTTATGGACAGGCTTATAGGGATGTTCACCATATTGATAATGGCGGGTATAGCTCTTATGGTCGATAGGGGGAAGTTCGGAGAGCCTATAATAGCACGTACCGTGACAGTACTGATCCTCTTAAGCGCGGCTGGGGCGGTGGTGGTCACTAACAGGGGTATCGCAAGGTTCCTGGGCCGGACTTTCACTAAGCTGAAGATGTTCGGGCTGGGGGAAAAACTGAATAACCTGTATAGCATAGTTCACGATTACAGGAACAGGCTGGATGTTGTTATAAGATCCGTACTCTTATCCATAGTGGCGCAGAGCACATTTTACGCCATGGTCTATTTCCTTTTTCTGGCCATGGGGCATCCTGTCAATATGGGCAACATATTCATAATAATGCCGATAGTTATCTTTGTGAGCATGCTCCCTTCTCTCGGCGGTCTGGGGGTCAGGGAATATGCCATGGTCACTTTGTTCGCGGTTTTCGCGGGTAGGGAAGTTTCTTTCGCGGTAAGCCTTCTGGCCCTTATGGGATATTTTCTCATAAGCCTGGTCGGGGGCATATTTTATATGGGATGGGGCTTTAGGCCCTCGCTCGAAATGTCGGGTGGTGACAAAAAAAAGTTCAGGATATTTAACCCGGGAGGAAAAAATGTCCAAGGTACTGGTAATAAACGGCCCCAATCTTGATATACTTGGCAAGAGAGAGACCGATATATATGGAGAGGTCACTATAGAAGAGATCAATTGTGAACTGGGGCGGATGTCCGAGGGAACCGGTGTTGATGTAGAGTTCTTCCAGTCTAACCATGAAGGTGATATCGTAGACGTTATAACTAGGTCAGACGCGGATGGCATCCTGATAAACCCCGCCGCATACACTCATACAAGCGTCGCCATACGCGACGCTCTTAACGCGAGAGATATACCGGTGGTGGAAGTACACCTTTCAAATATCTACGCCCGGGAAGAGTTTCGCCACAAATCGCTGGTAGCTCCGGTTGTGAACGGTCAGATCAGCGGTTTCGGAAAACAGAGCTATTACCTGGCCTTCAAAGCGCTTTTGGGGATACTGGATGAAAAATAATGTGCCACGGAATATCCGGGCCATAAGGAGTATGCAGGCCGGACTGCGTAGATCAGGCGGAGGGGCTCTTCTTTTAACAGGAGAGAAGGACATAAGATACGCTTCGTCGTTCTATTCGGCTGGTGCTGTGATGCTGATACCGGTGAAGGGGCACCCCCTGTTCTTTATAGATGAGATGAATCGTACGCTGACCGATTTCGAGCTCCGCGGGACACGCATAGAAGTCGTTACTCTCAAGGCGCCTATGGCCGAAACCCTGGTCCGTTACGTGAAAGATCTGGGAATAAAGAAGATCCTTCTGGACGGCCGGAAGATCTCTCATGGGCATTACCTCGAGATATCAAAGAGCCTTTCGGGAATATCGTTGCTTGTATACAAGGGGGCCGGAGGCGCATGGAGCCCGATCGAGGACATTCGGAAGATAAAATCTGCGGAAGAGGTATCCATACTCCGCGAGGCCGCCCGTGAGACCATCAGGATATGGAAAGCCGTGAGGAAAAATATCCGCCCCGGCATCACCGAGAACGAAATAGCCATTATGGCAGATGTCATGATAAGAGAAAGGGGCTATGTTAACGCGTTTCCTACGATCGCGGCCATAGGGACCAACTCGGCTTATCCCCACGCTGTACCTACGGATAAGAAGCTTGAAGAGGGGGAGCACGTCCTTCTGGATCTTGGGATACGCTATGAGGGCTACTGTTCTGACTTGACAAGAATATGGGCCGAAGGTAGAATAAACCGACAAATCAGGGAGTTTTACAGACATGTCAGACAATCCCAGAACCTGGCCATATCATGTATAAGGCCGGGCGTCATGGTGAATACCCTGGTCCGTAAGGCCGAAGATATCTTAATAGAAAAAGGCCAGGGGCGGTATATGCTTCACGGGTTGGGGCATGGGATAGGCCTTGATGTTCATGAAGGGCCGTTCCTGAGGAAAGGGTCGCCTGAGAGACTGAAAAAGGGAATGGTTCTTACCATAGAACCGGGGTTATACCTGCCCGGTCTCGGGGGAATGCGTTTGGAGGATATGGTGCTCGTCACTGCGGAAGGGTGTGAGGTGTTAACATTATGATAAAAGCGGTCAATTTCAGACAGGGTACGGTTATACTTTTCAACGGTCAGCTTCACGAGGTGGTCGAGGCGCAGCATTACAAGCCCGGAAAGGGAGGGGCTTTTGTGCGCACCAAATTGCGGAACCTCTCGAGTGGCTCTACGATGTCGGAGACCATAAGGCCGGATGAAACTTTTGAAGATGCTTTCATAGAACAAAAACAGATGCAATACCTCTATAAGGATGATCTTGGCTACTGTTTCATGGACGAGACAACTTATGATCAGATACATGTCCCTGAGAACAAAGTAGGTGATAGTATTGACTATATCAAAGAGAACATGAGCGTTTCCATGAGGCTCCATGACGGAACCATATTGGGGATATCTCCTCCTATTCATGTGGTCCTCAAGGTAGTCGAGACTGATCCGGGATTCAGGGGAGATACTGTTTCGGGCGCGACTAAGCCAGCTACTCTTGAGACCGGAAAAGTGGTCAAGGTGCCGCTTTTTGTGGAGCAGGGACAGCTCATAAAGGTGGATACCAGAACCGGGGAGTATATTGAAAGGGCGTGATCATTCCATAGTCCTTAGATAAGGGTCAAAAACTATTAGGAAGGGGAAAAATATGAGCATTAAAAAGATCAAAGAACTTGTCGATCTGATGAAAGACAACGATCTGGCGGAGGTCGAGGTTGAACAGGAAGGCCTCAAGGTCCGCCTTATAAAGACCGGGCAGAGTACTATAGAGCGAGTTCCCGTCACGTCAGCTCCGGCAGTAAGCCCGACGCCTACGGCGGAACTTCCGGACAAAGAACATCCCGGCCGGAAGGCGGAGCATAAGGAACTCAAGTCACCTATGGTGGGTACTTTCTACAGGTCTCCTTCTCCTGATACCGATCCTTATGTGCAGACGGGGGATGTCATCCAGAAGGGAGATGTTCTCTGTATAGTGGAAGCCATGAAGCTTATGAACGAGGTCAAAGCCGAGTTCGGTGGGAAGGTCATCCAAGTGCTTGTTGAGAACGGCGACGCCGTGGAATACGGCCAGGCGCTTTTTCTGGTAGAACCTTTATAATAGACTTTAATCTAAACCGGGACAGGAAGGATCGATGTTTTCAAGAATATTGATAGCGAATAGGGGGGAAATAGCGCTCAGAATAATAAGGGCCGCGCGAGAACTTGGGATAAGATCAGTAGCGGTTTATTCCGAGGTCGATGCGGATTCCCTTCATGTGCGATTGGCGGACGAAGCGGTATGTATAGGTAAGGCATCGCCGGCGTCCAGCTACCTGCTTATACCGAACATAATCAGCGTAGCCGAGATAACGGACGTAGAGGCCATCCACCCCGGATACGGGTTTCTGTCCGAGGACGCCCACTTTGCCGAGATATGTGAATCATGCCAGATAAAGTTCATCGGCCCTTCTCCCGAGAACATGAGGATGATGGGAGACAAGATGACCGCCAAAGATACAATGAAGAAGGCGGGTATTCCGGTCATCCCCGGGTCCGACAGTATCATCAAGACCAAGGAAGAGGCCCTCAAAGAGGCGAAAAGGATGGGCTACCCCGTTATAATCAAGGCATCCGCGGGTGGCGGGGGAAAAGGCATGAGGGTATGCCATAACGATGTTAGACTCGTAAGCGCTTTTATGATGGCCCAAAGCGAGGCGGAATCGGCCTTTGGTAATCCATCCGTTTACATGGAAAAATACATAGAAGCCCCCCGTCATATCGAGTTCCAGATACTGGCCGACGAACGGGGCAATGTTATCCACTTGGGAGAGAGAGATTGTACCATACAGCGGAGACATCAGAAACTGATAGAGGAGTCGCCTTCGCCGTATCTAAGCGCCAGGATGCGCAAAAAGATGGGAGAAGCCGCCATAAAAGGAGCCGCGGCCGTGGGATACAAAGGCGCGGGCACCATGGAGTTCCTCGTGGACGGCAATGATTTTTATTTTATGGAGATGAACACCCGCATACAGGTGGAGCACCCCGTAACCGAGATGGTAACGGGGGTAGACCTCATAAAGGAACAGATAAAGATAGCTGCCGGAGAAAAGCTCTGTCTTAGACAGGAAGACGTTCAATTCAAAGGTTCAGCCATAGAATGCCGGATAAACGCTGAAGACCCTGAAAATGATTTCCGCCCTTGTCCGGGTAAGATAACGGCGCTTAATCTACCGGGGGGGCCGGGGGTAAGGGTAGATACCCATGTTTACTCCGGGTACGCGATACCGCCTTTTTACGATTCTATGATAGCTAAGCTCATCACATACGGCGTGAACCGCGTGGAAGCCATAAAAACAATGCAGCGGGCTCTTGCGGAGTTCCTGGTAGAACCGATAAAGACTACCGTAGACTTTCATAAAAAAGTAATGGGCGATTCCGATTTCCTGAAAGGGGACATAACGACGCACTACATCGAGAAGTTCTTTCCCGGGAAAGAGGAGATCTGATCTTTGCGTAAAAACATATTTAAGGAGGGATCATGAACTTTCTGAAAAGGGTAACGTCTCTGGTCTATCTTGTTGCCATGATCGGTGCGGGAGCTTTGATGCTTGCCATGTCGGTTGAGGTGGTCCCATCTGGCGTTTTTGCTGACATGGTGGAGATCTTGAGATCGTCTCTTAACGCCAGCATCGCTTTAAGTGTTGTGGGAACGGCTTTTATACTGATGGGCGTTCTCGCTCCGTTCAGGGTCAGCAAAAGCCTGGGCAGGAACCGGCTTATAACTTTCAGGAATCCCGATGGTGAAGTTACAGTCGCCCTCTCGGCTATTGAGAACTACGTAAAAAGGGTCGCTAGAGATATCCCCGGCATAAATGATATAAAATCCAACGTAAAGGCTAGCAAAAAAGGCATAAATATAACAAGTTACGTTGCCATATGCGCGGGAACCAACATCCCTGAGGCTACCGAGAACATACAGATGACTGTAAAGAGCAGAGTTCAGGATATGTTGGGGGTCGAGGAAAACATCAACATGACCATGCATATCAGCAAAATACTCAAGGAGCAGGATGAAAACACTTCCGCATCGGGGGAGGACAGGTCTTCGGACCCGCCATTTAGGGAACTTGGCTAAGAGGCGCTTGACAGGATGGAAAAATGTCCAAAGACGTTATAAAAAAGATATTTCAGGATAACATAGAAGCGCACAAGGCTTTCCTCTCGGATGGACCGGGTATAGACAGCGTTGCCGACGCGGCATCGGCCGTGTGCGAATGCTTGAAGTCCGGAGGTAAGCTGATGACTCTTGGCAACGGGGGCAGCGCCTCCGACAGCCAACATGTCGCCGCGGAACTTGTAATGAGGTTCGAGAAAGAGAGAAAAGCGCTTGCCTGCGTAGCCTTGAATACCGATACTTCCGTTCTCACTGCTACCGCTAACGACCATGATTTCAGCGAGGTCTTCAGCCGCCAGATAGAGGCCATAGGAAAAGAAAAAGACGTGGTGTTGGCTATATCGACCAGCGGGATGTCTCCCAACGTGCTACGGGCCGTGAGCACGGCCCGACGTATGAATATTACCGTTATAGCCCTTACGGGAAAGGACGGAGGAGAGCTCGCTAGGATGTCAGATATATCCATAATAGCAGGTTCGTCCAATACGGGAAGGATTCAGGAAGTTCACGCTACGGTCATACACGCGATATGCAAGATCGTGGAGGACGCCCTGTCGGCATGATCAGAGACAAGATAAAGACGCAGAAAGAGCTATTTCGAGCGGTGAACGAGGAAAAGGCCTCGGGACGAAAGGTAGGTTTCACCAATGGTTGTTTCGATCTGTTGCATCCCGGCCATGTACGATATCTGGAAACGGCCGCCGCCGCGTGTGATGTTCTGGTAGTAGCCGTTAACAGTGACGTCTCGGTGAAAAGTATAAAGGGACCCGACCGGCCCGTAAATAGTGAGAACAAGAGAATAGAGGTCCTTGCCGCGCTCGAGAGCGTAGACTACGTTACCCTGTTCGACGAAGACACTCCCGTAAAACTTATAGAAGAGCTCACACCCCGTATGCTTTTTAAAGGCGGGGATTGGAACGAAGACAGCATCGTGGGAGCCGCTCATGTAAAGGCTAATGGCGGGAAAGTCGTAGTGGTTCCCTATGAAGATGGGCATTCGACGACCGCGTTGATAGAAAAAATGAGGAAAGAAAAACCTCAAGGAAGGCTCTGAATGGATAAGGGCGTATACAGGATAGTGGATGCTAATCTCAATCGGGTTATGGAAGGGATACGTGTAGCTGAGGATATAGTGAGGTTCTCTTCAGATAATGAGCGGCTCACGGCCAGGCTTAAAGACCTGAGGCACGAAATCTTCGACTCCATAAAGGACCTGCACAAGGAGTACCTTGAAGAGCTGGTCTCATCCAGGGATGTCAACGACGTAGGCATAAGGTCTTCCGAGTCCGAAAAGACCAGGGAGGACCTGGTCGATCTTTTTCTCGCGAATACGCAAAGAGGCAAGGAATCTCTAAGGGTCCTTGAAGAGGTTCTTAAGCTTTTCGACCAGGGGCTCTCCGGAAAATTCAAGAAGTTCAGATTTAAACTATACGATATCGAAAAGGCAGCTGTTAAGGAACTTGAAACTATAATGGATGTCGGCTGACGCCGGCCGGGAGAGAATCGATGATAAAACTTGATAGAACACTGATACAACAGATAGCCCAGAAAGAACAGGTGGAAGTATCTCACATAGAGCGCTTACTTGAGTCAGGCGAGTTGGTTATACTCAAGAACCGCCGGCGTGATGTGACCAGGCCCTGTGGAGTGGGCAGGGGCCTCGATACCAAGGTGAACGCGAACATAGGTCTTTCTCCCGCGAGCTCTGGGATAGAACTTGAGATGGAGAAAATGGCCGAAGCCGTGAGGGTCGGAGCGGATACCGTAATGGATCTTTCGACAGGTCCGCTTCTGGGCAGGCTCAGAGAGCGGGTGCTTGCCGAATGTCCGGTGCCTGTGGGTACAGTTCCGATATATGAACTTGCCTGCCAGGATGATAATGATCTCATCTCGGCTAGCGAGAAAGATTTTCTCGAGGTTTTGAAGAGACAGGCGGAAGAGGGGGTGGACTTTTTTACGATACACGCGGGGATAACACTCAGGGCCGTGGAACTCGCGAAGAAGAACCCCAGGATAATGAATATAGTTAGCAGGGGTGGGGCGCTTTTGGCTTCATGGATGTCCGTCAACAAAAGGGAGAATCCATTCTTCTCAATGTTCGACGAAGTGCTGAACATTGTCAGAGAGTACGATATTGTCCTTAGCCTTGGAGACAGCTTGCGCCCGGGAGCGATCGCAGACGCCACGGATAGGCTACAGCTGGAAGAACTTTTTGTTCTCGGAGACCTCCAGAAAAGGGCTCTTTCAGCCGGGGTGCAGGTCATAATAGAAGGTCCCGGACATGTCCCTCTTGACCAGATAGAGGCCAATGTAAAATTACAGAAGTCAGTGTGCCACGGTGCGCCTTTTTACGTTCTGGGTCCTCTTGTTACCGACGCGGCGCCTGGCTACGACCATATAACAGGAGCCATAGGCGGGGGCATAGCCGCCTGGCATGGCGCGGACTATTTGTGCTATGTGACTCCGGCAGAACATCTAAGGCTGCCTTCTCTGGAAGATGTCAGGAACGGTGTTATGGCTTCTAGGATTGCCGCCCACGCGGCCGATATAGTCAAAGGCAGGACCTCGGCGATAGCCCGGGACAATTCCATATCAAGAGCCCGGGCTCGCAGGGATTGGAAAGAACAGTTTCGTCTGGCGCTGGACCCGGATCTTCCTTTTGAGGTCAGGAGTAGTGACAAGCCGGAAAACGAGGATGT
>CAYVIW010000033.1:0-3916 GCA_964451815.1 uncultured Planctomycetia bacterium
TTGCGAGCGGAACGTTGAGCCCTCTTTCCTCGCAGGGGAAAGAGGGCGTCCCCGAAAATATTCGGGGGGCACTTTTAAAACTTCATAGAGGAAAGAGATAATAACGATACGGGAGATGTTGATATGGGAAGTGACATTCAGGGGATCCTGGTCGTGGACAAGGAAAAGGGTATTACCAGCCACGATGTTGTCGATGCTGTGAGGCGAAGGTTCGGCATAAAAAAGGTGGGTCACGCGGGCACGCTGGACCCCAACGCCACCGGGGTGCTCGTTCTCCTTCTGGGAAAGGCCACTAAGCTTTCAGGGACATTAACGGCCGATGACAAGGAATACGAGGCCGTAATGCGGTTGGGCGAGAGGACCGACAGCGGAGACCGCGACGGAGAGGTCATATCTCGCGGGGAGATATCGTGTTCGAGTGATAGGATAGAAAGCGTAATACATGGTTTCGCGGGCCGGACAGAACAGACACCCCCCATGGTATCGGCTAAAAAGATAGGGGGCCAGCGACTGTATAAACTCGCCCGTAAGGGGATACATGTAGAAAGAAAACCCCAGACCATAACGATAGAAGAGATAAAGGTCACGGATATGCGTTTGCCGGAAGTCGTTTTCAGGGTGGTTTGTTCCAAGGGGACATATATACGACAGCTTGCCGATGACATAGGCGAAAAACTGGGATGCGGAGCTCACCTTGCGGAGCTCAGACGTTTAAGGAGCGGACGTTTTACTCTGGTTGATGCCGTTCCTTTTTCAATGTTGAAGAATATGACCGGGGAAGAACTCAGTGAAAGTATTTTACGGCTACAGAGACCTCAGGGGTAAGCTGAAAGACCCGATACTCGCTATCGGGATATTCGACGGCATACATATAGGCCACAAGCGGGTTATAAAAAGAGTGGTCAACATGGACCGTCCCGGAAGGGATCGGGCCGTTCTTACTTTTGATCCCCATCCCGAGGCGGTGCTGCGTCCGCACAAGTCTCCTCCGAGGATAATGTCCCTGGAGCACAGGATACACATATTTGAAAAAATGGGGCTCGACGCCGTGGTGGTAATAAAGTTCTCCGATCTCATAGCCATGATGTCCCCGGAGGACTTTATAAAGAAGGTGATCGGCTCTATCGGGGCGAGAGATGTGTTCGTGGGGGAGAACTTCCATTTTGGCAAGGCTAAAAGCGGAGATCCCGCCACGTTCCGGCGTATGGGGAAAGATAATGGGATAGAGGTAAGGATAGTAAAGCCGGTAAGGAAAGGCGGGCGGGTGGTGAGCAGTACGTGGGTACGGGATCTGGTGGCCGGTGGAAACATAAAAAAGGCTGAAGAGCTTCTTCGCAGGCCTGTATCGGTGCTGGGCACCGTGGTGGGCGGAGATAAACGAGGTAAGGCGTTAGGGGTCCCGACAGCCAATATTGACCCGCATCATGAAGTCATACCTCCTCCGGGAGTTTACGCGGTAAAGGTAGATGTGGCTGGAGAGCTCTGGGACGGGGTTATCAATATAGGGTTCAGGCCTACTTTTTACAGTAAGAGGCATAAAACAAGGAAAGAACCGTACATAGAAGTCCACCTGATCGGATTTGACGGGGATCTTTACGGCCGGTCCCTGGAGATATTTTTCATAAAAAGGCTGAGAAAGGAAAAAAAGTTCAGAACACAGGAAAAATTGAAAGAAACTATATCCGGAGATATACGAAGGGCCGGGAAATTTCTGGAGAGCCGGGAGATCCTGCGCAGGATACAGGAATATAAGTATCTTTAGAAGCTCGGTCCTTTCTTTCGGGCCTGTGCCGAAGTCCCGGAATGAGAGGCACAATGATGTTTACAAAGATAGTTACATATGATACTATTATAGCTCAACAGGAGAAGACAATAGGGTGAGCGTGCTCAACGCTCGGCTCGAGAAAGAAACTGGAGGAGGTGAATAAACATGCCTGCCACGAACACTAAAAAAGAGACGATAAAAGGCTTTCAGAAGCATGGTACGGATACCGGTTCTTCTGAAGTGCAGATAGCGCTCTTGACGGAGCGGATCAACGGTCTGACCGATCATTTCAAAAAGAACAAGAAGGACCATCATTCCAGAAGAGGGCTTCTTATGCTCGTTAACAGGAGAAGGAAGCTTCTCAAATACCTTAAATCAGTAGACAACGCCAAGTACCTGGACGTTATAGGAAAGCTTGGCCTCAGGAAATAATGCCGGAGAGTTGTCCTCGACTGTACGGGATGTCAATAAAACGCGTTTAACAAAAGGGATACCGAATGGAAGAAGTAAGAGTAAAACATGGAAGAGAAGACATAATTATATCCACAGGCAAGCTGGCTAAACAAGCGGGCGGGTCCGTAACCGTGCAGTACGGTGGGACAATAGTGCTTGTTACATGCTGCTGCGCCAAACAGGCGCGAGAAGACATGGGGTTTTTCCCGTTGACCGTGGAATATCAGGAAAAGACCTTCGCCGCGGGCAAGATCCCGGGCGGGTTCTTCAAGAGAGAAGGCCGTCCTTCGGAGAAGGCGATACTTACTTCCAGGATGATAGACAGGCCGATACGGCCTCTTTTTCCAAAAGGTATGCTTAATGAGGTTCAGGTCGTCGCCACGGTGTTGTCTTATGACGGCCAGAACGATCCGGACGTGGCCGCGCTTACCGGCGCTTCCGCCGCTCTTACTATATCCGAAATACCTTTCGATGGTCCCGTAGCTGGAGCCAGGGTGGGAATGATAGACGGTGAGCTGGTTCTGAACCCGGCTGCCATGGATATGGAAAGAAGCGAACTTGATGTCATAATGGTAGCTAATGATGAAAGCGTGGTAATGCTCGAAGCGGGTGCCTCCGGCTTAAGCGAGGACAAAATAGTGGAAGCCATAGCGTTCGGGCATGAGGGTATCAAGCCCCTGCTGGACATACAGAGGAAGCTGCGGGAAAAAGCCGGAAAGAAGAAGAGAGAAGATATCACCATTGCCGCTACCGACGAGGAGCTTACAGAAAGGATAAGATCCGGCTACTGGTCGAAGATAAAAGATATTCTGCTTCTTCCCGAAAAACAGCAGCGCGTAGAGGAGTTGGACGCGGTCATCGACGAGATCACGAAAAAAGAGGATCCTGAAGGCGAAAACCTTCTCGGGTCAGCCGTAAAAAGGTCCGTAGCCGAAGTCGAAAAGGGAATAGTAAGAGAAGTTATTCTTAAAGAAAAGAAACGTATCGACGGCAGGAAATTCGATGAGATACGGCCTCTCTGTTCAGAGATCAACATACTTCCCAGGACCCATGCGTCCGCTCTTTTCACAAGGGGAGAGACACAGGCATTGTCGGTATTGACCCTCGGCACAACTTCAGACGAGCAGAGGATAGACGCTCTCGAAGGGGAAACTACCAGGACGTTCATGCTGCATTATAATTTCCCTTCGTTCAGCGTGGGAGAGACAAAGCCCATGCGCGGTCCGGGAAGAAGAGAGATAGGCCACGGAGCGCTGGCGGCAAAAGCGCTTCTTCCGGTGCTTCCTTCGAATGAGAAGTTCCCCTATACCATAAGACTGGTGTCCGAGATACTCGAGTCTAACGGATCAAGTTCCATGGCCACGGTGTGCGCGGGGTCCATGAGCCTTATGGCCGGAGGCGTTCCCGTATCAGACGGAGTAGGCGGCATAGCGATGGGGCTGGTCAAACAAGGAGATGATTATGCCGTTCTCACAGATATAGCCGGGGCGGAAGACCATCTGGGTGACATGGATTTCAAGGTCGCGGGGACCAGGGAAGGGATAACCGCGGTACAGATGGATCTCAAGATCAAGGGTATAGATTATAATATCATGAAAGAAGCGTTCGCCCAGGCCAGGAAAGCGCGTCTTGAGATACTGGACCATGTGGCCGGTACGATCGCTGCCCCGAAAGACGATCTGTCTCCCGAAGCTCCGA
>CAYVIW010000034.1:0-1904 GCA_964451815.1 uncultured Planctomycetia bacterium
GATCTCTTTGGCTTCTTCGAATCTTTTTATCTGATTCTCGTCCATGAGGGCGTAAGAAAGTTCTTTTGCCTCTTCAGGAGAGATCACATCGGGAAAAACATCAACAAGAGAATTATCTATTCTGTAATGCAGCGGCGAATTAGCGCTTATATGAAGATCGGAAGCGCGTTTGGCGGGCATTGCTTTTAATATTTCTATTATATCTTTCTTCATTCGTGACCCCTTTTTTAAAAAAGACCTTTATTCTCCTACCACCATGTTGCCGCCCATCTCTTTTGCCCTGCGCGTGAAAACCCTGGCTTTTTCGATAATCTCATCCGCGGTAGAGCCGTCTATAGGGTTCTCTCCCGCGCCCACGCTTACCGTAAGGCGTTCACCGCGGCCAGTAGGGACCGGCATCTCTTCTATGGCGGCGCGCACAAGTTCTCCGACCTCGAGACTTTCTTTCTTGTTCATCTCCGGCAGAAGCATGGCGAACTCGCTCCGTCCGAACCTGGCCACCTTACCTACGGGAGGCCTTAGTTCACTCAAGAGCCGCGCCACGTCGCGAAGTATCCGTTCAGCCGTATCGGCGCCGCTTTTGAGCGCTATGTCGGCGAACCCGTCTATATCGGCGACTATCAGAGAACATGGCCGCTGGTAGAAAATAGCTCTGTTTATTTCATCGTCAAGCCTTTCTCTCAGAAAAGAGAAAGTGTAAAGTCCCGTGACCCTGTCCACTATCTGAAGGCTCTGTATCTTCTCGGAGGATACCGTACTCTGATACCCGAGGACCAGCTCGTTGTCGAAAGCCCTGATCACTTCCAGGTCTTCCGAAGTGAACCTCGTGTCCTCGCCGAAAGACCCCGCTACGATCATACCCACTATGCTCGTCTTTATTTTCATGGGGAAAAAGATAGCGTCAACACGCCCCAGTTCCTGGCGCAGATGCTGCTGCCAGGGCTCTTTGAGCGGGTCAGAATCCACTCTGAGATGTTCATGCCCGGGCAAAAGCTCCTCCACCTCCGTGAGCCTGGCCTCTAACTTCGAGAGGTCCATCCCTCTATGCGAATTATCACGGAACGCCTTGAGGGAATATCTGGACACTCCCTCTTTGACAAAAATAGCGCAGAAACCTTTGTTCATCTGCCCGGCAAGCCGTTCCGCGGCAAAAGATGTTATCTCCTCGAAACTCGCGCCCGAGGATATTATCTCCCCCAGCCGCATAAGATTCGTCAGCGTAAGCACTTTGCGATGTATCCTGGCATTCAGGGAGGATGTCCTTTTTCCGTATTCCTGAAGCTCCCCTATATATGTGCGCATCCTGCTTGTCATGGAGTTGACGGCATCCGCTATCTCTCCCAGCTCGTCGTCACCCGAGAACGGTATCTGGGAATCATATTTACCCTCCGCTATCATTCTGGCCCTGTTCGCCATCTCCGTGATAGGATTGATCACCTGCCTGAGTATAATGTACCCCATAGAAACAAGCCAAAAACAAAAGATAATTACTGCGAGAGCCTGGGGGATATCCGCTACATTGGCAAGAACATATATGGTGAGAAAATAAGTCAGCGCAAGAAGGGGGATAACTGACATTATCGAAAAAGCGATCAGAACCCTGTGTTTCAGGCTCCTGTTCGAGATAGAAAAGTATTTCATTAACCCCATAATATCCCCCCGACAGCCCAAACTGCCTGGTCTCTTCCTCTTATAAGTATATAAAGAATACCTGACGCAACCGCAAAAGTCAAAAAACGCGCTTTTAACGTCAACGATCAGCAATGAAGGCTTGGAATAGCTTGAGCGGGGACGGCCGATTTCCCCGGCGAGACTGTGTCGCAATAGTTCGCTGAGCGCTTTTTGACAACCGAATATCCCTTCACCAGGTTTCATGCAGGTGTTTTTTAGACGAATCGGCTATG
>CAYVIW010000035.1:0-27612 GCA_964451815.1 uncultured Planctomycetia bacterium
TATTTTCTCAATCCGGCAAGCTCTATAAATTCCTGTAAATAAGCGTCAAGTTCTTTAGGGAATATGTCCGGTTCCTTGAGTGCAAGCTCCGGGAACGACTCGCCGCCGGATAACGCGGATAACGCTTTTGAGAGAACCCCTGAGAGATCGCTCATTCTGCCCTTGAACATCACGTCAGGCATCCATTTTTTAGAAAGATGTATTCGTTTTTCCTCCTTTTTAATCTGTTTTATAAGTCGTCTTTTAAGCCTCAATATCCTTCTGCTCGCTATCATCATTATGTCCCCACCATATGGGATTATTTTTCTCCTTATGATCTTTGACTCATTGAGCCTGGATAATATCAGATTGTCTAATGCCCTCTCACTGTTATTGCCATGCCCTAGTAAAAATGCGTTGGAGAAGCGTCTGCGCCCCCGATCACGGTCCCGATCAGTTTCCTTATCAGAAACAAGAGCGTCCAGTACATTGCCGCTGAAGATCCCGGCGGCCTCTATCATCTCTCTGGGTATTTCCTCAAGCTTCTCTCTGAACTCCCTCATAAGCCGTCTTTTCCTCAGCTTTAGCACTGTGATCAGCGTCGGCGTAAAGAACAAAAAGAACAGGGCAGACGCAAAAGCCGCGATATTGACCAGATAAAAGACCTCCCTTGCCCTCGCCCTCCTTGCGGCAAATTGCTGGCCCCAGTGAGCATAGCCGGTCCAAAAGGAGAAATGCTCTCCCGACGCGGGACGTACATTAAGGAGCTTTTTAAGAAAATCACTCCTCGCTTTGATTGCGGCTTCTTCCTCAAAAGGAACACCGTCACTTACTACACCCTCGCCAAACATGGACATCTCCCTGCGATACCAGTCCCAGAAAGTCGGTGGTGTATCAAACACATATTTAGACTTGTGCACAAGATCAGCCGCTATGCCTACGGCGTTTTCGATCTTCTCTGCGACAAAAATCCTATCCACCTCAACCACGGGCGATCCCCAGAGAAAAAGAGGCATATATCCACAATGCCACCTTCTGGCCACCCTCGCATCCTCCGGGAAAAATATACTACTGAACCAATGTGGTTCTCTTTCCCTGTAATCCTTCTCTCCTGTACGTCTGTCCATTATCCTGATATGCGGGCTGTTGCGGTATCTCTCATATATCTCAGGCTCGTATACCTTCAAGATGAACAGTCCCAAAGAAATACCGGGTGACCGCTGTACGCCGCGGTGATCGATCAACATATACTCTGAAAGGTTCTCCCGCCACCTGGCCGGTCCGTGATACCGTATATCAAGCCAACTATTAAGATCTTTTACTCTTTCCCATGCGCCTGACGGATCATCAGTAGGAAATATGTAATTAAAGAACGATGTCCATTGCCTACTAAATCCCCCCAGCCTGTTAACGGTCATATGTACGCCTTCATGGTTACACTCTCGTACATCATGCAAGGTTTTGGTACAATAAAACCAAACTGCCCTTTTGAACTCCCTGGCATATTGCTCGAATTTTTCATCGGAACTGGCATCTTTGGGTCTTGCGTCCGGGGCTGCATCCACCGACGTCTGAACAACGGCCTGGGTGGCTACCCCGGCCCCGACAGCTTTGGGCGTTGCCACGGAAATGAATAAAGAAGCTATAACCAACGTGATGCCCGTGAAAAGTTTACCGAAGCGAGCCCCGGCACCTCGAGGGGCCTTTTTTGTGGAAATGTCCCTCGAGACGGAATCTCCACCAGGAGCCTCTTCAGAGACCGCTTCCGGAACATGGCCGCGAGCGGGCGTTCTTGCCTTTTTTCCCGGGACCGAGACAGCATCAGCAGAGCTCCGCACATCGTCTCCCTTCTTATGCTCTTTGCTTATAACCTTAACAGCATACTTCCCCGATATTGCGGGCAGGTCATATCCGGCAAGGTCATCCTGTGAAAGTGCCCGTCTTTCTGCCAGCTGTATAAGATACCTGCTCCCATCCCTGTTGTCGGTATAAGGAATGATAACAACCTCGGCCGTGGATGGATATTGGACCCCCGAGTATTCCTGAGCCTTCTCAAATTCTTCTCTCCTGTTCCGTCTGAGGTACCCGGTCGTAACCACATTCTCCAGCTCTATTCCCCTGTAAACATCCGGCGGTAGTTCGCTCCTAATGACCGTCTCGAGATACTCTAAGTTCTCAGAGGGTGAAAAAGCCCCGGAGCGGAACGAACTGCCCAAAAGATAATCTCCTATGGCGAATACCGACATTAAAAGCGAGGCATCTTCCAGTATCGACCCCCTGAACATGGATGCCTCAAGGGTCATCATCTCGGGCTGAAAAATACTCTGTACTGCAAGAGTCCCTCTGTTTTCGCGTAAAGCGGTATATGCCCAGGCCATTTCAAGGTTCAGAAAAGCCGCTATTAGCATTAAGCTTATCGCCTTGAAATACTTTCTCTTGATCATATTACGCATACCGGACTCCCATCCACCGCGTAGTGGTGTTATCTTTTACTAAAACCGCCTTATTAAATCTCTTAACTTTCTCAGGCAACACAAAGCCATCCTCTTTATTTGGTCTATGCAAAGAGTTATTGCGAACTGTCATTTTTACAGGTAAAACTCCCTTAGGATCTTTTTGCCGTATACCCCCGCCCCGGTCAGCCTAAGCCCCTGAAGCGGGGGTATTTTCAGAGATACAGGAAGGTTTTTGTATCTCTCTGGTTGGTCGGGTTAAGACCAGTTACTCTTCGCTCCTTTTTGGTTTTCTCTTTCGTTCTCATTAGGCCCTTATCATTACTTCGCGATATCTTTCGAATTCTTTCAATATATTCTCCAAGTTCTCCGCCTCGATCGGCTGCATGTACAGGATAATCCCATTGACCAGGCTCAAACTTGTAAGCCCGATAGCGTTAAGAGCCGCAACATCTCCCTTGTGAGCCAATACTGTCAGGTTCATATCAAACACATCTCCTGTAGCTATATGGTTATATTCCATAAAGATCACGCCTTTGGGCACGTCTCTCTTCTTATCGCGGTCGACCGTTAGATCAGAGCTGATGATATTATCCTCGCCATATGCGGCGATATCGACAAGCCTGTTATCGTGCCATACAGAATCAGCCTCCGCTCTTGTCATTATCTCAAGGTCTTCGGGCGAGATCAACCGGTCTATCTCCATATTTTTGAGAAGAGCGATCTTGTTGTCTCTCATATCCTCAAGTTCTTTTGCGGATATATCTTCACCCGCGAGGGCCAGAGTTATCTTCAGGCGGAGTTTTTTCGGATCTCTCATTCTGTACGCTTCGGCCATAGTTTTAACCTCGGCAAGCGATGATACCGTGACGTGCACAAGGCTTTCGGGCCTTGTCTCGTTCTGCAGATAGGTCATTGTACGGGCCGTTAACGGCGCAGACATATCATTTCTGGCCCTCGCGGTTATTTTGAGATTATATATGCTCTGGTCTCTTATAACCGGAACCATAGATGGAAGATTGACACTACTTAAGATACTGCGCCAGGCTCCTTTTACCTTTTCGATCTCCTCTTCGGTGGCCGTGCGGACATCGAATTTCTTGAGTTCTGCTATGTCTGCCCGGTATTTTTCCATGAATTCCGCTGTTTTACTGCCCTCTATGGCCTCAAGCATTGTCAGAACCTGCTCTATAAGCATACTTTGTCTCAGTTCGGCCAGTCTCTCTTGTCCCTGTACAGATCCTACTACAAGGCCTTCGGCTTTAACAACCGACTCCGCCCCCTGCTCTATGTTTATCTCTCCACACCAGAGCGTGTTGTGTTCTCTTCCGGCCGCTTGAAGCTTTTCAAGCCTTTCTTTGGCCGGAAGACCAGCGTCAAGAGCCAGAACAGATACAACCCCGGCAAGCCGAGCCTCGGACAAGGCATTATCTATCGTCTGCTGGTCGAGACCGACTATACCTATAACCGCTGATACTGGCGGTTTCTCGAGCGCAGTTTCGGCTTTTCTATCAGAGGCCCAGAAAGGCTGCGCTATTCCGGTTTCCGCCAGCGGCATCGCCTGATGTATCAATTGCTCAGGTTCCCTGCCTACAAGAATATCCTTTTTCCAGGACATGTAGGGCTCGGTCTTTGGAATACCCTTCTCTATTCCTTCCACGATCTTCACGACCTCGGCGTCGAATTTAGCAGCATCGAGCTCCGCAAATCCCTTCTTGATCTTCTCTATATATTCCTTCGACTTTTTATCGTCGATGTTTCGGACCAACTCTTTTAGTCTTGGTATGTAGGGATACGCCGAGGAAACATGAACATTTCCGTAAAGGGCTTTAAGACCTACAGCCAGAAAAACGAATTTCGGTTTGTGGGCCATCTCTCCGCAGAACTCCACTTGCTTGCCGAGTTTTGCGGCCGATTCGACAACCTCTATTACACTCATCATAACAGTAGGATTTAGCTGGCCGAACATTTCCTCCGACTTCTCACTCTCTCTGTCCGCGGCAAGTGTCTCAGACGTAAGATCGTTCAGCCCCACACTGACAAAGTCAGACTGCTTAATTATCTCGTCCCTGTAATTTACAGCGTTGGGATTCTCGATCATGGAGCCTACCTGAAAATCGGCAAGATCTTCCTCTTTTAATGTCGGATCTTCAGCCAAGATTTCGGCACGTATTTTCTCGCGCATCTCTTTTATTTTGTGGACATGACTGACTTCTACCATGGGAAAAAGCGCCCTTATATTTCTTTCTTTGCTCTTTGCGTATGCCATCATCATGGCTTTAAGCTGATCATGGTATATCTGCTTTCCTTCGACATCATCCGAAAGGCCCCACTCCGTACCCCTCAGCTCACTTTCATTTATGGTCGCGGGACGTTTGTCTTTAGCGGTATCCGCTAATCTCAAAGTAAGCGGACGGGTTTTGTCCCCGCCTATGGCTTCCGAGGACTTTAGAAATATCTTTTCCAGGTCCTCGGATATGGGCTTGTTGGCTCCGTCGTATAGCCACTCTGTCCTGAACCAGGCTCCATCCGTACTGACAAAATCCCCCTTGTCGATGCCCCGAAGATCCGCTTCATCGGAACGGATAAGGAGTTCTGTTCCTCCTCGAGAGACCGCAGCTAAACCTAACCTGGTTTTGTAGTAGCTGTTCAGTTCATCAACACGGTTCTTCTCTTCCTGATACTTTCTCATGACCGATTCATTGGCTTGAGACATGATGTCTCCGGCGGCAGCGTCAACTATTACCATTGACCCTTCAGGTATGACCTCTTCCGCCGGTATAAAGTGGTCTTCATTGATCACCTTGGCTCCCGTTATTACAGTGTTGCCTGTCTGCTTAGCGGCTACTGCCCAATGAACTGTGCTTGAACCGTAGGGCGAAACCAGAACTAGTTCCTTAATATCCGGGAAAAAACGGTTTATTCGCCGCACTTCCTGGGGGGACATGAAATTCACCAGAAGAACCACGTTCCCGGTACGACGGTCCGGCTCAATGCCGTCGACTATCTCCTCGGCCCTTGTAAGGTAAAACCATGTGCCGAACTTCAAGGCATTCTTTTCGGCAAGACTTTTCTCCTGCTCATTGATCTCCCGCACCTTTTCCATTATCACCCGGTGTATAGCGGCCAGTGCTGTGAATTTGTCCTTTTCTATTTTGTCTTTAGCCTTCTCTCGAACATCCTGCACAAAATCCGCGTTATAAGATGTCTCCCCGGCCGCTATCTCTTTTTCAAAAACATCACAAATATCATTTAATTGCCTTAGCGCGTCTGCTTCTTGCCCCTCTTCTATTCTTGTTTCCCTTCTAAGGTGTTTTACAAGAGTGCCGTAGATAACAACCATCTCACCCACAACTTCTTTATTTTGGATTGAGTCCAAGGTTTCATATGTTTGTTTAGCTTCTTCCATTTCAACGATCGCGTAATAGATTGGCTTTTCGTCCCCTTTTCGCACTTTTTCGAGTAATGGCTGCAAAAACATTTTATAGGATTCGACCGATTGGGCCTTTGGCTCGTTTCCTGCCCTTAAAAAGGAATCTACCTCTCTGTCTATCTCACTCATGATATACTCAATAGCCGCGTCGAAATCCTCTTTATCAAAAGGCCCCCTCAACAATCCTCTATAGTCACTTGACTTCAAGTCCATCACTTCACCTACAGATAACTTATGTTTTTCCGCAACACCAAAAACAACCTTCTTTATGTCAGAAGGCGCGCCTTTTATCTTGATAAGGTGTGTGGATACCTGGGCTATGTTTCGAATAAGGGCATCTTCCTCTTCTTTACTTAGAGCTTCACCTGACGCGTTAGTTACCTCAAGATTGATTAGTTCTATACCGGAGTGGGCAAAATTCCATATAGAAGTCACCTTTCCTCCCATTTCTTCGACCATAGCGGTCAGGGATGCCATATGCGCTTCTGTCTCGGGGGCGGCGAACAATATCTCGGTATGGCCAACATCCTTCTTCTCTCCGGTTTCGGGATCTTCCACGGTTACCTGTTCTCCGGTCTCGGGATCTTTCAGGGTTAATTCCGGGGTTAAAACCCTGAACGTTGCCTGGCCCTCCTTGTACATATCGTAAGCTTTTTCGAGCTGTTCGGTTACTCTCTTTTCTTGTGATCCAGCGATCTGACGATGTTCTAGAGGCATCGAGCCCGCGAAACCATTTAAAAATTCCCGGGCATCTTTCTGCTGGCTGCTGTCAAGTCCCGCCATTTTTTCCTGGGACATAATGTTTTCTATGATAAGCCCTAACTGTGTTCGCGCTTCCACCTCAAACGCTTCCCCTTCAGAAGGGGGTGCTCTCTCTGCCTGTGCGCCGCTATGCTGTTCCATCGCGCTGATTATCGCTTCGAGCTCCGCCAGAGGAGCTTCCCTGAAATCTCTTACAAGCTCATCGTCAGCTGGAGAGTGAACGGCATTGTATATCTGGGGCGCGTCTTTCTGTTCCTCGTTCAGGGAAATAACCCTGTCGTAGAAAAGTTTTCTCAAGCTGCCGTCATGGGCTTTCTGCGCATTCATGTAGCCTACTACTATCCTTTTAAAGAACTCCTGTTCGCTCATTGTGTCGATCTGGTCGGAAAACCCGTCAAGATAAGTGAGCTGCTCGCCCGAGCTCCGGGCCACAAGTGTGTCATATATAGCCCCCCTTGTATGCATGGCTCCGGATCTGCGGCTTGCGATCACGCGCCTTATGGGGCTGCTCAAATACTTAATAGAGTTTTCGAGTTCAAGGAGTTTTTTATTGTTCCCTCTTACGCTATCTGTCTTCTGCTCTTCTATCCATTTGAGAAGTTCACCCAGGTTCTCTGCCTCCACGCTGCCGGAGGGACGTTCCAGCTCTTCTCGTCTCCACCCTTCCGACATCAACTGGTCGATCCCGAACTTGAGGCCCGTGTGTCCCCACAATGCCATCACTTCCCTGGGCAGCGGTGATCTCGGAGAGTCTTCGGAAGGATAATACACAATATCGTAATGTTCTCCGACAAGATCCCTCCCTTCACGCTCGCTCCTGCTGAGGGGCGTTGTTGCTATGCCTCCTTTCAGCATGTAAGTCACATACCCTTCATCCTCGATAGCCCTGGTAATATATTGAACAGCTATTTTCTTGAACTCCTGCTCATCTCTTGTGGAACGAGCCGCCCGTTTAGCCTTGGCAGTTGATATAAGCCCTAGCAACATAAAAGGCACCATCATATTCATGGCCCCATCCATGCCTTGTTTCATCATAGACGTCCTGACGGGTTGTTCCGTAATATCTCTAACATCCTTAGCTTCCCGTTCCAGCTCATATGTTTTAACGTCCCTTAATATTTCCAGATCGAAATCCCCCATACTTTCCGGGCCGTCCTGCCAGAAGAACACATACCGCATTCCTTTAGTGCGGTAAAATTGTAACATCGCCTCTATCTCTTCCCTTGTGGGCTGCCTTAAACTGCCATCTTCTTCCTTGATCCCAACCTCACCTATTCCTATGGGGAAATTCTTTGTCATCCTATTGTGCAGTTCGCTTGCGCTTGAGACCATCCTTACCGGGTCGTCTCCATAAACATGAAGGTGTATGACGGTGTTATCCGCGTTCATGCCGTCGGCTTTCTCTCCATGAAGCAGGGGTATCCAGTTGAGTATAAGATCATCCTCACCGATACAGCTTATTACAACTTTTTTGCCGCGTTCCTGCACCGTTGAAGCCAGTCTGATTATGAAATCCTGTACATCCCTGAACTCCACCACATCCGCCCCGTGGGACTTGGCATCGTTTACAACTCTCGGCTCGTTCATTATCTCCACTGCTTCTATCGCTTCGCGATCGGCATATCTTTTTATGAATCCCCCAAATAGTTCGGCGAGACCGTCGCGGTTTATCCCTCTCATGAACCAATGAGCGTTCCGCGCAACGGATCCTGTTCCGGGATAGTATATTACATCGTGGTTCAAAAGAACGGGCGTGAGCTTTATCCCGTGCTTTTCCGCCATCCTGATAAGCTCGTCCATGTTATCCCATACCGCGTCATCAAAAACGAACTTTCCAACACCAGTGTTAGAAATGCCCTTCATATCCTTGCAGAAAAGGAATATTCTCGCCCGGCTTATCCCGGCTTGATTTAACGCTGAGAATCGTTCGGCGAGCGCCTTTTTCCCGAATTCCGAGGCGAACCCCTTTTCCGCATCGCCTATTCCCAGCTCATAATTCACCCAGGGAACGCTTAACCCGATATCCCTTATGAATTCGCCGACCGGAACAGACTGTGCGTCCTCTTCGGCTACGGTTTTACCCACATCTTTACTAACCTCAACAACCTCGGCAGTCTTTTTAGTCTCTTGTTCCACAGAGGTCGGGGAATGTCTTCCAGCAACTACCGCCAGAGCCACGGCAAGAACCGCTATAGCTAATGTTCTCCACCATCTGACCTTGGGCTGAACTATTTGACCAGGCTGATATTGAACTGCCGGCATATTCTGTGTTTCAGGTGCCTGGACCCTTGCCATTTCGGGCCCTGCCCTCTCAAGCCGGACACTTCTGATCAATGCCAAGCCTATTTCGAAAACCATGAAGGCGCCAAGGGCAAATATGCCCCAAAAGGGAACCATGCCGCCTGTAGTCGCAGCTGTTTCAGCGATTATTCCGGGCGAGCCGGCGCGTATGGCATGGATGACTCCGAAAACAAACTCCCTGAAGTCCATGCGAGTCCCGAAGACCACAAAATAGAATATACCTGCCAGAAAACCGTATTGGATCAGTGCCTGCCACTTGCTCTTAGTTTCTTTAAGATCTTTTTCCACTTTGGCATCCGGCTTGAGGAACAATGTCTTTGCCCCCTCCTGCAAGGCGGTCCTTACCCTTCTTATCGGGCCCGTGTCTCTTTTTTCCAATGCTCTTATGTATTTTTTCTTGAGCTCCACCTCCATCTGGGCAGCCCTGGGGGTCAGCCACCAGTATCCCGTTCTCGGTCCTATCTCGCTCCAGGCCACCTTATTCCCCATCAGGTAGAACATGTGATAGAACGGCATGAAAATAGCCGCCGAAGCCAGCCTGACCCTCATGCCTCTTATCCCCTCTGTGTGGTCGCGCCGTCCCACGCCTATGTACAATAAGCTCCATAATACCCACGCAAGGGTGAAAATAGCGGCTACACCCAAAGTTATTACCGTAAAGTTGGCCAGAGCGCCCAGGAATGAACCGGCAACAGATGTGAAAAACAGAGGCGGGACCAATATGGCTACGAGAGACCCTACAAAAAGTCCCGCGAGGCTCCACCACGTGAGGGGAAACAGAAGGCTGAGACCTCTTCCGCCCAGCAGGCTGAAGCTGAATATGCTTCCCCTGTGGTTGAATATGCTTCCCCTGCCCAGGGTCTCTATAGACTCATTGAGCTCCTCTACCGCCAGGTGCATCGCATCTATCTGCCTGCCGCGGGCTTGCTGAGACATCTCGAGGATATACTCGTTATTTGCTCCAAACTCGGCATCACGTCCGGCATTCTTGAAAAAACTGGATTCAACATGCTCAAAATTGCGTTCCCTGACAAAGTTCAATATATCGTTCTTTCTGCGGGTGTTAAAAACAATTTGCTCTACCGCATCCAGCGCGTATTGAAAGGAACGCAAGTTATCCGGTGTCGGCTCGTTCTTATATTCCAGATAGGCGTCGAACATATGAGCGACGCCTATCCTGCGCTCGGTCTTGCCCCTGTATTCTTCCAGACCCTCTATCATCTGATCATATCCGAGACTGTCATTGAACCCCTTAAAAGCGGACTTCACGGAAAATACCACATATATTATTATCATACCCACGGATATGGCCGGACCCACGGCCCACCCCCACCCTACCGGGCTGAAATTTATAGCAACTGCCATTGCCTCGCCTATAGTCTCGTGCAGCGTAGTTGCCACTTCCAGCAGCGCAGTGTTACCAAAAAGCCAGGCGGCCGTGCCGCCAAAAGCCCTGCCCAGCATAAAGACCGACGCCTGAAGGAACCACCTGGTGGCATAAACGACCCACCATGTTATTGTAACGGCACGGGCCATCCTGAAAAGAAGAGGCATCATGGAACTCGACCATGTGGTGGTAATAAAGTTAATGGCTCCCCAGAACCCTTTCCTCCTCATCAGCTCGAGCATTTTCCCCTGGCCGGTTATTTGTATGTCACCCTCCACATAGCCTTTATTCCACCTTGATGTCTGGAGAACACGTGTCTCAAAGGTCAGGCTTGTCGCGGCCCCGGGATCCTCTACCGTAAGCGCGTCAAAACTTACCACATTGAAACCGTGGAACCAGAGCACGAGACCGAGCTCATAGTCTTCGGCAACCTGGTTCTCATCCCAACCTCCCACCGACAGCAGTTTAGAGTTAAGGTTATACTCCTCCCTCATGGTGTTGAGCTGGTCATGATCAAAAACCCCTGCCAGTTCTTCCCATATAAGCTCTTCGGCCGGCTCCGTACAGAACCACCCGGTAGTTCCCCCCAGAGGCTTGAAGGTATCCTGCGCGGAATGCATACCCGACCATCCCGGGGAATACCAGCTGCCGTACTCGTTGCGGAAAAAAGCCCCGCTTATCCAGGGAAAATAAGACACGGCGTTCCTGTCCTGGGAAAGCCTGCCCTGGCCGTTCTTAGGCATGTTTATCCTCTCGAACTCACCCACAATGAGCCTTCGTATGAACTCATCTTCGTTCATCCTTCCCAGCGCGAGATCGGTCGCCATCTCTCCATATCCCGGAATGTTCATAAGTGTCATGCAAAGCTCCCGATACCTCTCTGTTTCCCTGTCTACGCGGGCGCTTATGCCCTGCCGCGCCTTGACCCTCTCCTGCCATATAAGCGCGGGAGATAAAAAGGCACGGTTCTCATCAACAAGCTCAAGTAGAGTTGTCAGGTTGTTGATAAAAGTGTTCATGTGCCTGGCCAGGTGGTCGCCGCGCTTGAACCCAAGCCGCCTAACAACTTCCCAATCTGCCGCACTGAGGCTGCGCGTGTATTTCTTAGAGGCCCTCTTCACCGCTTCCCGGTAGCGATCGGCTCTTTGCTTAGCACCGGACCCGCCCCTTGGGACGCTTATACCCTCAAGCGCTCTGTTCAGTTGATCGGAGAACTTGCCCCTTCCAAGTCTCCTGGCCTCTCCTATGCCATCCGCCACACCCGATATCATCTTGAGAACCATGAGGTTATCAGGAATATCTTCGGCGTCAAAAATAAGGCCGAAAGCCCCGTCGGTCGTATCCGGTTTAAGCGCAAAAGTGTTGGCCCCTGGCTTTGTGTAGGGGTGGCCCTTTTCCCGGGCGGGAGCCGGGGAGATCTCACAGAACTCGCTGCCCGGAACACGATTATCCCTCTGGAGGCCTTCTACCATAATGCTGGTGGGATTGTCCCATTCCTCCGCGGCAACCACTATCTTGAGTTTTCTGAAGGGGTACCTGAAATTGCTCAAGCTTTCAACAAGCCCTATCACCTGTTCTTCATCCCCCATAACAACAACCACCCAGTTCTCCACTTTGGGCAGAAAATCGAACATTTGCACTATGCGCCTTTCGTTGGGCGTGGTATCTATAAAATCCCTGACCTGTTGGGCGGTAAGCCCTATGCTGGAAGGGTCGTCCAGCGCCGTCCATATGGGGGTGGCCGCCTGCTCAGCACTTAGAACCCCCTCGTTATGATAGTGTCTTAGCATGTCGACGAATCCGCGGCCCGACATCCTGCCTACAAGATCAGATATATCGTTGAGCTGGCTATACGATATTTGCACCTGCTCTATGGCCTGGGCGGTCGTCATATTGCTGTTTATGCCGTAATCGGTGCCCGAAGGGACCGCCCCCCTTCCGAACATCTTCTGCCACTGCATCCTGTTCCTCATACCTACTTCTGCGTCCAGCACCCTTTCGAGTTCATCCGCTGTGATCCGCCTGCCAGCACCCGTTTGATACCGGCCTACGGCTGCATTGACGTCGTTTATCATCACAAGTTCGTCCATCGTGAGCTTTTTGTCGAGGTGACAGCTTTCGAACTGTCTATCAGCGGTCTCCTGATACGTAGCATCGCTGCCTTCGTAAAGCATATGCTCCACGTTTATGCCCGAGTACCCTCTGGCCGCGAGGATCGATACTATCACCCCGTATATGGAACCAAAAAAGACGGCTCCAGCTATTATGCTTATAATGGTGCCGGCCGCCACACCTATCGCCGGGATCATCACAAGAGGCTGATACCATATGGGTATTACAAACAGCACAAAACCCGAAAGCAATATCTTTATACCCTTAGCAGCGAAATCGCGCCATGTCACGTTCCTGTCGGTGATATATCTTTTCGCTTTTTCTCCTATGGCGTAATAATGGTATTTAAGGGCATAAAGCACCAGGCTCCCTATTACCACAAAGCTGACAAGCTGCAATGCCCCCATGGGAAGACTGCCTATGACCGAGTGGAACGTATTAGCCAGCGTGGCATCACCGAAAATAAGGTTCTTTACATTCCCCAGTATGTTAAGGAAAGCATAATCGTACTTGTACATTTCGGACCAGCCGAGCAGACGCCCTTTGTTTACCAGGTTAAAGATCTGAGATATCCCCCACAGAGATATAACGCCGACCCAGTACGCACCGGTTCCAAGGATAACCCTCCACATCATGAGCCTTGCCCGGGTTAGACTGAAAACCTTCTTTATGCGGTTGATACTCCTGGAGTCAAAGGGCCCGCCCCTGAGCACCCTCTCCCTGTTGGCCAGGTGCCCCATAAGCTTACTTTCGAGCATTTGCTGGAGATTCCTAGAAGTAACACCCGCGGCAGACCCGGCAGCCAGACGCGCGGCCTCCCTTGTCTGCGTGAGAAATCGCCACACATCTAGCGCGAAAAGCGGTCCCCCGGAATAGGTGAACACATCTCTCTCTTTTCTTCGGAAAATATCACGCATATCTATACTGGGATCAAACAGCATGTACGTCTGTTCGAGTGAGCTCCTTACATATCTGGCCGCCCCGAGAAGACTGCCGTACGCCACCGCCAGAACTATCGGAGCCAGAAAAACATGGGACAGGGCCATAATTGATACCAATTGCCATCCGAGCAAGGCTGCGGCGCCCGTTATAGCTATGGCCGCAACAACAGGCCCGGCCACACGCCCGAAGACGCCTGAAGATTTAACCTTTGAAGGATCCGGCCTTTCTCCTAAAAGACCGGTTCGCTTCTGGAGATCCCCTATCTGGTCTATGGCATCGTTGAGCAATGTCGAGAACGGAACGGTCCTGACTATCTTTTCCCTCTGCCGGGCCTCATAAGGCCGGGATATCGAAACCTCGCCGGGTCTGGGGTCGGATGTTCTTCGGTATCTCTGTAGGCCCCCTATCTGCTGCATGGCCTGGCTGTGTTCATCAACTATATCCAACATGGCCTGTTTAACGTCTTGGGGGGTCCTTTGCAAAGTAAGGTCCACCTGCGGCAGGACATATTTGGCGAGCCCGCTCGCTTTTATACTTTCCACATAAGCATCAAGGCTCATACCGGGAGCGATGGGAACCGCATTTATGTCATTTGTAAACACCTGGTCTCCCCTTACCAGCATCATCTTTGCCCTGACCTCTTCCAGAACCTTTCTCTGGTTCTCCATGTATTTTTTGACACTAGAAGGCCTTATCTTGGTAAAGTATCTTAAGAACGGCAACAAAAGGCTGACACCTATAAGCGCTGCGGTAAGTATGGCCGCCGCGGAAGCGCCGGGGAAAAAAGATAATAGCGCGGTATTGGTTAATACCGCCGCCAGCATGTAAAACCCCCACCAGGACCATTTCCTGACGTTCAAGAAATTGTAATTCGGCAAAAGCACCATGACGCTTATAAAAAGGTACGGCATCATGAATACCGTGGGAGCCCAGGCCGCTCTTGTCACTGCAAAAGCCGCGATAGCCGCAAAAAATAAGGCATTTTTGGCTTGACTCAGATTGAACCTTGGGTACCTTGCCGGGTCAAAGAAATCCCATATCTCTTTCTCTCTTAACCGTGGAAGGGCCATAGACTTGTCCTCTTCCTTTGCGCCCCTTTCTATGAACATGAACCCCAGGTCTTCGTCCCATTTTTCGATGTTTTTTATGCCCCTGTTTATTATCCCGCCAAGGTCTGTTATTCTCGTGCGCCTAACTGAAGGCGGCTGCTGGACATCCGAAAGGGGGGAACCCTTCTTCTCTGTTTTTTTCCTGATCCAGCTTACTATCGAGGCCAGACTTCTCCCCACCGCTACCAGTGATATTAAGAGCAGCCCCACACCCCACCAATGGCTGGGTCTGACAGGTGTAAGTTCAAAGATTACCTCCATTCCGACGATATTTGCAGGGTCGAACCCGGCTTCTCTGGCATCCGGGATATCCATATTCACGCGTACGTTCCCATCACTGTCAGCCACAAAACTCCTGCTCAGGGGCATGCCGTGGATGTCCCTTAAGACAAACATGCCATTGACACCGGCATGACTGTAAGCCTGGGGCAGGGTCCACTGTATATCGCAAGTTCTGCCCGTAAAATCGGACGGTCTGCCTTCCGCCCCGGGTATTGTATACTGAAGAACTCCCGCCATCCCCTTTGCCTCGGGCCATGTGTCCCTGGGCAAAATCCCGATATCTCCGATAGCGTCTCCAAGCGGGTCCCGGATAACCATAGTTATGGTCTCTCTCTCTTCACCGGGCGTGCGCTCGATGACCGGAGCTTGAGCCTCTACCCTTACGCGTTTAAAATCCAACACGGAATCATCGCTTGAAAAACTGAAGCTTTTAACCCTTGACGGGTCAAACAATTCATCTTTCCAATAGAAAGGGTCTTCCGCGGACGGCGTAAAACTTACCCGGTACCACAACGCCGCTTCCACGTCAGGGTTCTCAAGAGTGCCTGCTCTTCTGTTGCCCCATACACTGACGCTCCTCCTCGACTTTCTCCCCGCTATATCCTCGCAAATAACCGTAAGCTTCCTTTCTCCTTGAGTCCTGGACCTCACCATTAAAACAAGCTCGGACGAGCCCATGTCTAATGTTCCGTCCCCCGATATCTGCCCCGGGGCGATGGTTCCCGCCTCCAGCTTCTTTGTAGTTTCATCCCCGGGTATCGTGAAGTTGTCCAGGAAATCTGTTTGATCCTCAAGTCGGGACCCAAGAGCTTCCCTGACAAATACGCGGTATTCTTCGTCAAGCCCGTCAGCCTCGTACTTTGCCAGAACCCCATTGGCCACGTTTCTCATTCTTTCAAGATGTTGTTTCACTTCTCCCCTGAGCAGGCCCTCCTCATATCCGATCCTGCTCAAGATCCTGTACCATATAGCGTTGGTAAGAGCCTGCCTCCTCGCTGTTGACGCTTCCCCTTCTTCCATCTTGGCCTTATCCTTGCCTCTGTAGGATTTCACATAAATATCGACTTTTGCCCAGAGGGTATCTTCAGCAGAATTGGGGAGCGAGGCCTGGGTGCGCATGGTGCTGGATTGCGGAAGGTCTGCTCTCATATCGGCCATAATGGTTTTTTCCAGCATATCCAGCATCATCCTCTCTACTTCCAGCAATCTCTGGGAGGAATATATGGTGTCGATGGCAAAGAACATGGTCCACATCTTCTCCTCGAATACGTTATATCCGTAATGCGACCTTTTTTGCCGGGAATCGAATATGAACTGGGCGTTTTCAGCTTCGTCTGAAAAACCGACCTTCAGGGTTTTGGTATCAAAGCTTATCTGCCTTGACTCAACGGCAACATTGCCTTTGTCGTCCTCCAGAAAGAAAAGAGCAGTGGTAATTTCGTTTTCCGTTTCTACCTCATCCTTGCCCTCGAGTGCGGCGGACCAGAAATAAGCTCCCCCGTCCTGCATTATGACCATTTTTTGCGGAACCCCATCGGCACGGCCGAACAGCATATCATCCGGACCAAGGGGCATAGTTTCTACGTCCGGCGTAAGTCCCTCCACATAGCCCCTATGCTCGCCGGTCCTTGGGTCAAGAGGGTTAACGAACGTCTTGCCGGCAATCTGATCTACCACTACTGCCATGGTGGGTTTCTCTCTGGCATCATACCTGTAATGAGCGAGATGACCCTCTTCCGGCGGTATGCTTAACATTTCACCTGAAAAATTTGGATTTATCCGGATATCGGAGCGCTTTTGATAAGCCAGGGAAGCGACATGTTTGTCAGGATCAATAAAAGATACGAACCCGTGTTTTTCTCCTATCTTCTGGACATAAACCCGTGTCGGCCTCTCTAAATTGTCGTATCCACGCCTCCACGTGGCCCTGTTCTTCAAGAAGGTATCGACATTTTCCCCTTGTCTGTATTTCACCCTAAGATCTTCAGTGGTAAGTTCATGGAGATCTTTACTATCGACTTCGGGACTATCGTCGTAAAATCCGATCAAACTCCTCGGCACCTCTGCCACAGACAGGTGAGGTCTGTCCCTGTATGCCACGTGGATGGTCTCGGGCCTGTCGGTGAAGTGTGTGAAATGGTATCTCCCCGTAGGACAATACCTGTGGACGGCGACCTCGCGGCCGATATCGGTAGCAACATTCCCTTCAATTGAAACATCGGCCCTTATCCCTATGGAATGCGAATTTGCCTCGTCTATAGTGCGCCCATCATCGTTATACGCGAGCTTGTATAAGTAGTAATGATCGCTGTCTTCCGATCTCTCGAATTTCAAGGCGGGCCTTGCGCCTATGCCGTCAGGGAAAAAATAAGAATAGTTGAGCGTATTTATCTCTCCATTGGCCATCAGGATTTTCATATAAACCGGCAGCCCCTGCCGGTACCCTTCTCCATCATAAGGCACAAAATCAAGGTCCGTATCAAACCCTATCTCAACGGCCTTGCCCACTAAATGCGGCATCTCAGAAAGTTCGTCTTTACCATATTCACCTATCGGTTTTTCCGTCAGCCTTTTACGGAAGACCCGCGAAGGGTCTTCTGCGGAGTAATCGCAAAAATACCCTTCGTTGTCCCTTGTGAGCTGAAATACCTTGAATCCCGGCTTATCGACAAGGGGCCTGACATCCGGTCTGCGCTCGGCGTAATGGAAAACTTTTCCGCTGGGACTTATCTTCCGGGCCACGTCTTCGGTGGGACTTCCGTCCGCGCCAAGATGAAAAATTATCTCGCTCGAGTTATTGTCTATGTACTCTATTATGCCGCGGGCCAATGCTAAAGCCGAAGCGCGCAAAATCCTTTCCCGGGGGCTCAGATCCTGAGAGACCAATCCCAGAAGTTCTCCCTCCATACCTATCCATTGCTCATAACTGCCCCTGTCTGCATGGCAAAGCTCATTAAACCGGGTAAAAACATCTCTGGCGGCAAGCGATGATACCTGGGACATGTCCACAAGATCTTCTTCGGCAACAGGTGGGGTGTATGCCGTGATCCTTTTCATCGTACCGTTGGGATAACGTTCCGTGATATCCGCCTTGACATATCCCCTGAATTCTCCTTGTTCCGGGTCTTCAGAGTTATTGGACCTCCCCGTCCAGATAGTCCTGGCCATATCCTCTCCCCTGGATATGATATAGATATCGGATATCTCCTTCCCGGGCACTATGCTTTCCCGGAGATCTTTATAAGTCCCCAGAAAAGTCCTGATGCTGTCGACTTCTCCGACAACTCTGCCTGATGCCATAAGGTCCCGTATGGTCCTGGAGGTGTATACTATCCTATCCAGCTCTTCCTGCGGGTCTTTTTGATCCGCTACCGCCCGTTCGATGAACTTGAGCATCTCGACGGCATTGTTCATAACGGTCTTTTCGCGGAGAAGGGACTGCTGCGACCGTATATCTTCGTCAAGCGAATTAAGCCGCACCGTCCTCTCTGTATCATGCATCTCTTTGTCCGCCTCTACCCTTTTCCTTTCCGATATGAGAGACTCTATCATGGGACTGGTCAAAGTCCCTGGCTCTGTCTCTGTAAAATATTTAGATTCCCTCAAGAGATCCGGCAACCAGGTTTGTAAGAAGGTCTTTATTTCGCTGAGGGAAAGATCCGCAAGGTACGGGCTCAGTACCGCATGCGACCATGGTATAAACAGGATGTTCCGGTCTCCTTTGTGGGCCGGATTAGTCGAAAAACTCCTTCCGTAAAGGTGATCCATAATGGGTTTTACCCATACCGCTCCCTCATCCCATAAACGGGAGGCTTTGCCCAGGCCGTCAGCATCTATGTCCGTTTCTACCTCCGCCAGGAAAAGAGCATCCTCCCTCTCTATGGCCTTTAATACTCTTTCCATCAGATCGTCTGCGAACTCTCTGGACCGCTCCAAAGTCTCGGTATATCCCTTATTGCTGAACCTGTTGTCGGCTAAGATCTCAAAAAAGGTAAAAAATCCTACGGCGCTTGAATATCTCGGTTTGCCTTCGGTCTCATACCCGTCTATCGCTCTGCCGAAATTGTCAGGAATGACAAGCGCCAGGACCCACCTTTTGTCCATGAGGTAACGGTCTATTTCTTCCTGGGTATGTCGCCCTGACCTGACCATGGCTTCCGCCTTTGTCCTAGCTATGCGGGCGATCCAATCCTGTACATCCTCACGTCGCACCCTTTCGGCCGCACGTTCTAACATGGCGACGACCCTATCCAGGTCATACCCCAGCCTGTTTGAATGCGCCTGGTAAACCATAATTTCGGCCATGTACTCAATGTCTTCCTGATTGATATCTTCGCCCGGGATAAGATCAGAAAGGAACCCACGCACAGCTTCCCTTAAACGCGGGTTATCGGACTCGAACACGGCTGGCCTCACATCCCAATTCCGCTCGAGATGGTCGATCTCCCTGGAAGCCGCCGAAACCATTGCCCTTTCGCCGACGGTTTCGTCTATATCGGCCAGCAGCGAATTGATCTGCTCGTTATCCTCTCCATCTCCATGTAAAGCGCGGGCTTTTTGCGCTAATGCCATCGCCTGGGCTAGATCACCTCGGTTAAGCTTTTCGCGGGCTTCTTTTAGATATCTTTCGGCTTCGCGAACATCTTCCGCACGGCTCTCTTCAGCGGCTTCCTCCATCTGGCCCATAAATTCATCTACATCCCCCCCCATAGCCGCGTACATAACTAGAAATGTAGCCACGTTCTGCCTGTAAGCTGTTTCGGCGGCGGAATAAAGCATGCTGGCTTCATGCGCGTTCTGCATGTGCCTGAGGACCTGAAGAACGTCGGCGTTACCTTCTCCCATCATTTCTGACATGCGTTCTAACAGGGCTGTCTCGCCTACCAGGGTGCGTGAGGCGTTGTTCATTGAAACAACATTGTTTCTTATCTCTCTGGGCAACATGCCCATCTTAACCCCAAAACTATGTCTGGCGCTATCGGCTCCCACGCTCTTGGCGAGAGCGTTTAGACGAACGGCCATTCGCTCGAACTGCCGGGTCCTGCTAAAGTTTATGCCTATATTAATCCCTGCTTTGCCGTCCGGTTCAAGGTTACCCCACTGGTACCAGGCAGTGGCATTCGCCAGCAGCTGATAAAAAGGCCCTTCTCTTCTTTCGCCCGCCCGGGCTATCCTTTCCCCAAGAACATCCTTGAGCACCCCGGGCCATTTTTCATTAAGACCGTTAAAAAGAGCTTCGCTAAAATTCTGGTAAAAATGTGCCTGGAAATGTTCAGATCCTATAGCCTTAAGGTCCAGATCTCTCACATCCACTTCTTTGCCGTCACGCTCGACTTTTATACGGCCATTCTCCATAAAGTACTGAAGACCCGCGAGGCCTTTTGACCTAAGAGAACGGTGCCGCTCCTCAAGAGCCAGTTTTCCTCTCCGGCTCTCGTTCAGTGCCTGTTCGGCGGCTTTTATCCTGTCCAAAACCGAAGCGCGATCGCGTCCATATTCTAACATCGCCTTCTCAAGCTTCAAAAGAGCCTCTTCCTGCCCACTGATCAAATTTTGGTAACTTGCTATCTCCGTTTCGATCCCTTTGAGCTCGAAATCGTTATTTGCGATCTCTATAAGACGCTCTATTTCTTTAAGTTCCTCAACCTTCCCGGTCTGCCTGCCGGTTAGGAAGTGTTGCCACGTCCCGAAAATATCGAGGCTCAGATCCACCCTGAACATGTGGTCCCAGCCGGGAATGAGCCGCGCGTCTTTCATCTTCTGCAATTCGGCTTTTGACTCTTCCAGTGCTTTGATATCCCTGTCTATCTTTTCAAGATCGTCCTTGTTTTCTCCCATCCGCTTCCGAATGTCCGAAATAGTGCCTTTGATAGCGTCAGCGTTCTGCTGCTGCTGGGTTACCGCATCGGGGTCCCTGCCCAGTCTGGCCTGTTCTATCCAGTAAGCGCTTTCTTCAAGCGCCCTATCTGATGTTGAAAACCCTGAATAAAGCCTGCCCCGGTTAGCTAATACAAGGTTCCTGTAGGCTCTCTGTTCTGACAGGTAACCGTCAATGCGTTCTATATAATGGTCAAGCTGGTCCGGATTGTCCTGCCACATGCTGAAATTTAAACGTACGGTGTTCAACAACGCGTTTATTGCTCCCCGCGTTTTCGCTCTTGTTCTGGAAAGTTCCAACAGCGCGCTTCTGTACCTGTCTTCCACCTCGGCCATGTCTGCTGCCGGTTCAGTATCACTTATCGACCCAAGTTCCGCCAGCCGGCCTGTCCCCGCTATCCTTATAAAATCAGCTCTCGCCTGCTCCATTGCCGCCTTGCGAGACCTGACCTCGTCTCTGGCTCCTAGAACAGTTTTTTCCCAATCGATAAGTATCGAAGGATCCATAAGGTAAAAGTTATTAGCTTCTCTCTGGGCGTTTAAGAGCTCATATGTCCGATCCAGATTCCCCTCTCTTTTTACAGCCTCGGAGTGGTCCGCTACCGCATGCGCATATGCGGCTTTGGCCATAAGTATAGACCGTTCCGTTCTCTCTTCATTCATTTCGTTCATAAGGTTAACTATTTCTTCCTGTTGCCGGGCGTCCTTGCGTTCCTGTAGCCTGCGTGTAATGCGCCTCAGTATGTCCGGAAAATCTATACTTGTCCGGGTATAAGAATGAGGTGTTCTTTCCGTAGATCCATCGGAGACCTCGTCGGTAAGGTATTTCCCGGTTTCAGGGTTTATTACCGGTTTGCCGGTCCTTTCGTCTATAAAATTTTCCCTTTTTACGCTCTCTTCCTCATAGTTTATAAAAGTGTACGCGACCTTTATATCAAACCGCCCCGTGGATATTATCTTGCGGAAT
This sequence comes from uncultured Planctomycetia bacterium, assembly GCA_964451815.1. Lineage (GTDB taxonomy): Bacteria > Omnitrophota > Gorgyraeia > Tantalellales > Tantalellaceae > CAYVIW01. Next base: position 21,605 of record CAYVIW010000035.1, read on the forward strand.
ATCCTGGCCTTTTCCTCCGTAAGTCCGGCCATCTTTTTACCTGCCGCAACCGGATCAAATCCGCTGTCTGTCAACATATTCTCCAGCGCCCGCACATCTACATCTCCCCTTTCCAGGCTATCCACGAAGTCTTCCCCTATAAACCTGACGAGTTGGTTCCTTGCGCGTGTAAATTCCAGAGAGACTTCTCTCACATTCGCCGTCTCCTTGGCCATTTCCATATCTACGTCACGCGGTCTTTCCCACGCCGGGCGAGCATCCCGTCTCGCAATTTCTTGCTTTCTTCGGGTAAGTTCCATGCGGGCCCTCGCGTTTTCAAGCCCTTCCTTAAGTGACATGTAGTTGCGGGCTATCTGCATGGCATCATTGGTCAATTCATGACGACGCATCTGTTCCCGTAACTCCAATATTTCGCCGTGTTTCTCGAAATAATCAACCGGGTACCCCATAAGGTCCGCCAAGCTGATCCGAAGATCGGTGTCAAACCCCAGATTGAGGATATTGCCCCAGTTCTCGGCGTCCATATGTTGGGGAGAATGAGAGGCTCCTATACCTAATCTGCCGATAGAAACTGGAAACCTGTTGGAAGGTTTTCTCATATAATCTTCCGTAGCTCTGGCTAATGACAACTCTGATCGTAAAGCTCTCAGGCCCATGTCTCTTTCTACTACGGCATCCACCAGACCTTTCGCGCCATCCAAACTAAGACGTGCATCCCCCATTACCGGGATCTGTCTGTATGTCAAAAGCTCAGATTCTATCCGCTCAAGGTCGTTCCTGTCTTTCTCCCGTATCCTGCGCGCTTCGTTCAAAGCCATCATCATATTGGAAAAGTCCGAAGAATTCCACATGCCTGTGTTTTCAGGCGATTCATAATCCCCTTTCTTAGCCTCAAGTTGACGTATATATAGATCGAATTGGGCTATGAAATTTTCAAGCTCGGCCCTTTCCAGCTCGAGAGTGTGGCGTCCGGTTATGGCGTCCTTCTCCGCCTGCTCACGCCATAGCGCTTTCTCCTCAAGCTCATATCTCGCGTGGATTATGTCTTTTTCGAGCCCGTCAGGCCAGTCTATCCTGGCGTAAAACATAAACGAGCCGAAACCTTTTTTGATGCTGAAAACATCTTTAAGAAGGTCTCCGAATTTTTCGGCGCGCAAGGTACTGGCTACGCCTATGTCCAAAGTCGTGTTCCGGATCCGTCCCAGGATCGTGGAACTCCTCTGCCTGCCCCTGTATACCGACCGGGCCCACTCCTCCACCGCTTTATTCATGGCAAGCTGGGGGGGGAGGTTAAGGTCCGCCCCGTATCGTCCGGCATTTTCAAAAATATCCCTCAGGTCAAGCGGGTTTGTGAAATCTATATCCGCTCCGGCCGGGATATCAAGCAACTGACGCACTTCTCTTTCGGCCGGGAGAAGTTCCTCGTTGCGGATCTTGTTTATCTGGTCGTCCAGCCTGCTTATAGCGGAAAGCGCGGCCTGTCTGTCAATACTGATCTGCGCGTCGCGCCATACAGACATCTGATCTTCCTTCTGCTGCTCGATCAGATCTATAGCATTAGAAGCGAATACGCCTCTGTCCCAGGCCACTTTTACGTCTATAGCGGCCTTGAGAAAATTCCCGTAATATTGCGCGAGCACAATACCCGCTCTCCTGGCGCTCTCTTCCACCTGCTGTTTCTGTCCGCCGCCCAGAGTGGCCCCGACATCGACCGCCGCAGTGAAAGCTCCTTTGCTGTCTGGCGCCAACGAAGTGTCCCAGCCTAACGATGCATATAACCTGTACCTTCCCAACCATGAAACGTCCCTTGTTATCTGGATAAGAAGATCGGGGGCTATATCTCTGAACTTGTACAGGCGATGTCCTGCGATAAGATTGGAGGTGCCAAGAAGATCGGCGATATTATCAAGTATACCGGCCTCCCCTCTCTCTATCCTGTCTCTCAGTTCCCGGCCTTCTCCTGATAGCATTATCTGGGGCGCTATCTGCGATGATACTTTTTCAGCGTTCTCCCTGTCACCCAGCATTGAATAAAGAAGGGCAATTGTGTACTGGGCCTGCTGTACCACCCCCCCTTCTCCTCTCATTTTCACTATGGCGTTACGCGCAAGTCTCAGAGACCTTTGGATCATTGAACTTTCCTCTATCTCGCTTATCCTTTTCTCTATCAACTCTACCCTGGCCCTTTGGTCAGACAGTCTGCGAGCAAGAGCATCCCTCTGAGCGGGCTCAAGACGTGACCAGGTTATTATCATGCCTCGCCTTGAGGCTTTGTATTCCTTCTCTATATCTTCTAGTTTCTGCTGTTCGGGAACAAGCCTGCCCGCAAGAACATTGACCCGCGCGGAAGACTCCGCTATGGCCGGGATCAGGGCTATTACCGCCCCCGTATAGTCTTTGGACCTGTAAAGTTCTCCGGCCCTTTCAACGATATTGGCATGGTCTATGAAAGAACCGTCCGTAACTTCCACTGCATCTTTCTGCGCCTCTTCCGGCTCTGTTTCCCTTGCCGCCTCGGCTCTCCGCACTGCGGACGCTTCCTCTCTGGTACGGGTATCAGGTATATCCGCGATTTGTATCCGGCCAAGATCATTGATCGATATACTCTGCTCCCTGCCAGCCTGGGCATTTCTTATGTACCGGATCGCGTCATTAAAAGCCCTCACAGCAACCGGATCATATCCCCAGTATCTGGCGGCTTTCCTGAGTTCGTCTATAGCCCTTGGGTCTTTGAGCCTGGCCAGCTCATAAGCCGCCCATTTGCAGTTATCTTCATGTGTGGCCTGCCCCATTGGCGAAGCGCCGAGTTTCCAGACAAGGCTTGTTAAAGGGTCGTTCGGGCGAAGGACTGCGGCCACGTCTTCTCTGTCAGCCATGGTATTAAGAACATCAAAAAGGAGCAACTTTGCACCGAGATTGTTCCCATTTTTCATATATTCCAGTAGATCTGAGATGTTTTCATCTGTAAGAAGTTCGGTATTAACGGGATTTTGCAGATATCTGGCGGAACGACCTGCGAAACCTACATCCTCACGCAGTATAATCTCTACCAGAGCGGTGACCGCTTCAGGTGTATGAAGAGCGCCCAGTTCGTTTACAGCGTTTACCCTTGTACTACGCCTTCTGAAACGAGCTGTCACGTCTCTGACCAGACCGTCTATCCTTGCCGCGAGTTCAGGTGTTTCCTGCTTTTCGGCTTCTCTTCGAGCCATTTCTACCGCACTGGGAGCGGGAGGTCCGAAAATAACGACCGGCTCGACCTCGGGCACAACCGGGGCGACCTCAGGCACATCGGGAGTTACTGGAGTAACCTGCGCTTCCGGTGAAACAGCCGGTTCCACTGAAGGTTCTGCGGGCTCAACTTCTGGCTCCAACGGCGTTACGGCCGGCGCCTCCGGTGTGATTTCAGTCTCACCCACCATCGGGACCGCGGACTCTTCCGTAACTTCAGTTTCAACTACTGTCGGGGCATCAGACTCTGCGCTAACTTCAGGCTCACCCTCCGGTTCAGCCGGCGCCTCGGGTCCAACTTCAGGCTCACCCTCCGATTCAGCCGGCGCCTCGGGTCTAACTTCAGGCTCACCCTCTGTCGGGGCCTCGGACTCTTCAGCAACCTTAGTCTCAACCGATGGCGCTTCGGCCCTTTCTTCTACATCGATCGAGAGAACGGGCGTCACGGGAGATACCGGGATACGAGCACTCTCTAATCTGTCAAACCAACCCTTTACCCCTATTGCCGCCAGGGTCACTGCGACAGCGGCCATGACCGAATAAAGCCATACTTTGTATCTGTAAAGTCTTGGAGCCTCTGTCTCGACGGGTGTGACATCAGCGTCAACATCCGCCATGCGTCCCTTTGCGTAAGATATCTGTTTTTCGGCCTTTTCTATGGCGGCACTCGATATTTCCAGGATATTCTGAAGGTCCTTCAGTTGTTTCTTATATGACTCTCCCAGGAGTTCCTGCCCTGGCTCACCAATCTTCCTCTCCACTTGCTCTTTCCGGGATTGGATCATGCCCCTGGAAGATATAACTCTGCGATTAAACCGTTCAGCTTTTTCAATAGCCGCGCTCAGATGTTCCTTTTCAATCTCCGTAGTGTTCTCCAGCCCATCTATGAGCCCGTTAAGTTCCTCAATAAGGGCACTTATCTGACCGGCAGGATCCGGCATGTCGACGGGCGACTCGGTAGTCTGTCTCATAGCCGCTATTCCCAATGCACCGAATATACCGAAAATACCAACGATCATCCCTTTAGCAGCCGTTCCGGGCACGATATTCGTTAATAGAGAATACACCGCCACACCTATACCCATGAACAACAGTCCTCCTAGAATAGCTTTTGCTGCTCCATGTATTGTCGACACCTTGTCTTTCTCGACCTGTGCAGCGCCCTTCTCCTGGTCCTGTTGGAACCGTTTTCTTAAAACATCGATTTCAGTTTCCGCAAAGTTTACATCCTGGCTAGCAAAGCCCAGCTTTATATTGATATCCCAGATCTCGTCCTCGATATCCCTGGCTTTTTCACCTTTTGCCCTGGCGAGTTCCTGTGTCTTTTTCTGCAGATCGCTCCTGATCGCATCTTCTGTCTTCTGAGCTTCTATTCTTTGTTTTTCGATTTTTTCAATTAGTTCTATCGTTTCAGCTATAGTTTGTCTCCTTGCCAAAACGTCTCTTTTCAGATGCTCGACCATTGACTGCATCTTTTCTCTCAAGTCTGACATCTCTTTATCCTGAGCGTTACTGGCCTCCCCTTCAGGCAACATTATATTCAGCTCTGATATTTGCCCCTCTACCGCCGCACTCAACGAGTTGACATCTTTCTTGATACCATCAAGCCTGGCAACAACCCCACGCATAGGAACGTCTCTTGCTATATGGTCGTTCTCTATAGAGGACATCACACGGATTATCCCGTCATATTTTATATTGTTGTCCGCAAACTTGATCTTAGCTGCGGCTATAGCATCTCTTTTAAGGCGGGCAAACTTCTGTAACACTCTGTCAGAGGTTTGTCTCACTTTTTCCTGCAATGCGTCTATTCCTCGTTTTATCTCCTCTGAGACCGATACAGATATTTTTTCCTCGGCTTCAGTCAAAACCAGTTCCATTAGCAACGTCTCTTCTGATAATTCTCTCAGATCATCGCTGAACTTTTTCAGATCAGACGCATCCTTTATGCCCGCCACAGGACCTATTTTATCCAGCGCCTCTGTTATCTGATCAAGCTGCCCGGTTAAGCGAGATATCTTCTCCCGAATAACGGGCTCAACACCTTCAGCCACAACCAGACGTCTGCTTTCTCTCCCCGCTCTCTCTTCTTCCGCCTTCGCTTCACGAACACTCTCAAGTCTCATGAACGCGCTAAGCCCATGGCCCTGCAAATGACTATACACCTCTATTTCGTCATCAAGCTTGCCCCTCAGGTTTGATATCCTGGTTCTGGCATTTTCTAAAACCGTCCCGCCAAGGCCTTCTGTAGCGTTATCCAGTGCTTTTACCGCTTTTTCAGCCGTATCTATGGCGCCGGACACTTCATCGAACCCGGCTATGTATGCTTCGAGTTCGGATTCAGTGGCAGAAAATACCCTGTCGTTGTCCCATCTCTCAAGTTTAAGCATAAGGCCCTCTATGCTTTCTACCAGGTTCTGCGCCTCGATGAATTCCTGGTTAAAAATATTCTCGCCGCGCGCTATCCTATCTTGTTCCTTAAGTCTTTTTCTCCTGTCAAGAAAGCCTCTGACCTTATTTACCGATCTGGAAAAGAAATTCCCCCTTACTTTTCTAGCCATGTCTGCAACGGCGGTTTTTCTTTCCCCGTGAGCACTCCGTATATCATTGAATTTTCCGGAAAGGACGGGGTCTATGGCGGCATGTTCTATCTCGGATATGGCGTTTTCCAAAAAGATAAGTTCCGCTTCTATCTTTTCAAGATCAGCCGGGGATACTTCTTCACTGGTCGCTGACATCAAGTTATCAAGCGACTCAAGCGCTTTAGCGGCCTTTTC
>CAYVIW010000036.1:0-31978 GCA_964451815.1 uncultured Planctomycetia bacterium
AAAAAATCAAGTTAACCTGGTTAAAATCGCCAGGTTAACTTGACGAAACATCAAATTGACCTGGATGAGAAATTTAAGTTAGATCAGGAACTTTGCCAAAGTCAGGGCTATTTGGGCCGCGACCGTGGCTGTTGTCATCGAGATATCTTTTACGGCGCTCCAACCGCCTGTATGTTGCTCTCTGCGTGCTATTTCGCTGCCCGCCGAATAGAGCCCGGTAAATCGTATTATCGACAGCGCGCTTGCCTCCTCTTCGGGCAAGGCGCCTGTGGGGTCGTCCTTTTCCTCGCCGCCTGTCGGCGCCTCGTAGGTGGCGGATGCCCATAAGGCTGTTTTCTCCGGCGGCCTCTTCCCGCTGCCGGATCTTTCCGGGATGTGAAGCTCTTTGTACATTTTATTGTAGAATTCCACAACCTCGTCGTCGGTCCATTTTCTAAGGTCGACCTTTGTGTGTTCCGAGCGCAATATCCCGGAATCGCGTATCTCGGGGGACCTTCTCGATGAGAGGGCCTTTATGAACGCACTTACGGTTATCTCTTTTGCAACCGAATCTTCTTTTGTGGTAACGGGCTGAGAATGTACGCGTTTAAAAAGGTCTATCGCACGGGTGTCGTCCATGTCGCTCAGCCAGGTGTCCTCAACCTTACCTGTCATGTATCCGGAGCTTGTAGCCGTAGGCGGCGTGGTCGCGCATCCCGCCAGCGCGCAGCAAACTAAAAATATCAGTATCAATTTAAATTTCATGTCGCTTATCCCTACCGTACAGTTAAAAACTTAACCGTTCGCCGACCCCTTCTTTTTCAGATTACGATACTCCCCCTCCATTATATCATGTACCACGCGAGAGAACTCCTTTCTGGGCCTTCCTTCGGAAAATATGGGAGGCAGGAAATGGAGCTCGGCCTCTATCGACGGAACGCCCAGCACCTGCCAGAAGTGAGGCAGGAACGACATATCTCCATACCAGCATACGGTGGGCCTTCCCGGTGGCTCTATATACCTTGTTAGTATAGGCAGAACAGGAAGGTTGCCCGAAATGGCGGCTTCGAAAGAAGTCGATTTGAACGGGCGCAACCCGTTCTTCCCGTCCGTGCTGGTGCCTTCGGGGTACACTATCATGTACATGCCCTTGAGCATGGTCTTGGCGTAATCCCTCAGGGTCCGTTTTGAGGAAGTGGGAGATGTCCTGTCGACCACCACGGGGTTTGTGAGCTGTATGAGAGTTCCTATCACAGGTATTTTCATAGCTTCCGTCGAGGGGCTGAACCGTAAAGAAAATATTGTCGCGTGCGTAACTATATCCAGATACCCGAGATGGTTGGAAACGAGAAGCCCCGAAGTATCGAGCGGTACCTTGCCGTACGTCGTAACCCTGAGGTTGATAAGTCTGGCCACTCCCCGCGCCCATAAGCTTACGAGCCGGCTTACCTCTCGTCTGGTCCGCCATCCCCGCAAACGATAAGGCACGGTCATCAGAACGCACAAGACCGTCCATATGGAAAAGAGCAAAAGTCTGTACAGTCGGAGGAAAAAGAGCATCTTGGATCAGTTGGTCTCCTCCGGCTTGTAATTGAACCGTCGCAGGTATCGTCCGGGTATTGTTGAAGTGTCAACCAGAATAAAAAAATCTATGGTCCCGAACTCCCTGTCCAGCGCAGGTTCCCCGCATACGTATCCGCCCAGGCGCAAGTATCCCTTGAAAATGGTCGGGATGTGTTTTGCCAGAGCCCTTTTGTCCTGAAGGAGTTTTTTTATCTCGTTCTCCCTGGGTTTTTTGAGTACGAACCCCGGGCGGGGGGCCACCTTGAAATCCATGGAGACAGATTTTTTCTCCCGAAGATATTCGTACAGCGCCCAACCTATCCGGGGATCGGTCTCATCGAGACTTACACACCCAAGCATGTACCTGAGTTTAGCCCTCATAAGAAGTTCCGATATCGCGCTCCATAGCAAAGCCACCACAGCACCCGTTCGGTAATCCGGAGATACGCATGTCCTGCCCAGTTCAACGCATTTTTCCGCGATCCGGTAAAGACCCTCGATATGATATTCTCTCGAAGAGTAAAAGCCTTTGGCCGAATTGGCCACACAGCCCAGATGAGCGCGGTAAGTTCCTATTACTTTTTCCTCCCCCTTCTGCATCACAAGAAGATGAAGGCAGTATTCGTCATATTCGTCAAAATCTATGCCGAACTTTTCCGCGGTTTCAAGCCCCCTGCCCTGTTCTATGTTGAATATTTCATATCTAAGGCGCTGCGCTTTTTCTACCTCTTCATGGTCTTCGGCCAGTTTAACGAGGAACTGGCGCGTTTCTACCAGAATGGGGGGTGTTATTATCTCTTCGGGGAAATGTTTTATCATGGTCTTCTATTGCTGCTCAGGGCCAGCCGAAAGCTTTATCCATTCGATAGCCGCTTCGGCCCTGGTGCCGGTGTACTGGCTGTTAGAAGTTATGCTTATGTATAGTTTTTTGGGCACACTGCCCCAGGCTTTTTTATAGTCCTCGAGGCAGTTCCGACTTTCTGTGAACCACTTTCCCGGACCATCTTTTTTATTCCTCAATGTTATCCATTTTACCCGAACGGTACCGGCGCCGTAAACGCTGCTGCCTTCGGTGCCCACGGGCGTTTCGGTATCCCAGCGGTAAGAAACGCTCTTATTGTTGAAAATGCTCCCGTCGCCTATGTATATCCCTATGGCTTGGTCATCTTTTGCCGGTGTGCGGCCGTCCGCGCCTTCGGGGAATTCGTCCACTTTCCAGCGCCATACGAGAAACGGCGTTTTTTTAAGGTCCACGTTCTCCGCAAGAGTGATAAGACTGCCGCTGGCCTTGTTGGATTCAACATAGAGGATACCATCTCCTGTAGCAGGATCTTCTTTTACAGTGAAATCGGTTAGCGGAGTGCCGGGCTTGCCCCTCTCTCTCCATCCTTCGGGTATATCCGCCGTCGCGGACGGATCAAAAGTCGCCTTCCATCCCACATCATAAACGGTTATTTCACGAGGGGTTGTGATTTTAGAGTAGAAGAAGAACGCTATCGATAATATCACTATCGAAAAAACTAAAACTGGGAAAATGGTCTTTTTCATCAATGCCTTACATGTTTTAGGTCGTGAAGGCTATTATTTTAACCTGAAAAGCTTTTTAAGACAAGAACTTATGCAAGGTCAATTCGACCATCTCTTCCCCCGCTATCCTCGACCATACCCGAGCCGTACGAACGATGTCATGCGTATCGGTCTGTTAGTCTTTGATCGTTACTTCTGCTTTTACGGAACTTATGTCGCCTTCCAGCCCCTGGAACTTGAGCCATTCGTGATCCGGAAGTGCGGAATGCCATACATAAGACTTTGGGAAAAAGACCTTGGCCGCGTTGAGAAGCCCCAATCTCGGGTCAAATTGAAGTTTAATGGCTTTTACCTTTCTGTCGTTTATCTCTACATCTTCTGTCTTGACCACTTTAATATCGATATCGTAAAGGCCCGGTTCCTCGCTCACCATCTGTACCTTTGATAATTGTTTACCGGCGGAGAGCATCTTTTGTACATATGGAGCCAAAAGAAGCTTATTTACAGCGGGTTTGGTAAGATCAAACTCTTTTTCCCGGGAAATGTTCGCTGGAAAATCCCGGTGAAGACAGGTTACTTTATTCGCGGCCGGATCATAGTCTTGTTTTTCCAGCCTGATCGTATCGCCCTTTTCATCAAACACCCGTTTTACGAGTTTAAGAGGAATAACGGTCTCGTCCGTACTCTTGAATTCCATTTCGGACTTCCAGGATATCGGGCCGTTGAAACTGGAATACACTCCTTGACCTTTTTCGGTCAGAATATATATATCCCCTTCTTTCTTTCTTATCTGTGTATTTGCCTGCCAACGCTCGGCACCCTTCATGTCCCGGCCGACGTATTCCGTTTTAATAACGTCGTCCGCCATGGAAAGGGCCGAAACAGCTAAAATGAGCGTCAGGAAGAAAGGCGCGAACTTAAAAGCTTTATTCATGTCCCGGATCATCCTTTTTTTATCTGAACAATATATATTTTCTGGCGAAAAAGTTCCACACAAAGATACCCATTGTGGCTATGAGTTTCGAGAACAAATAATGGAATTTTATACTTTCGGTAAAAAACCAGACAATATACTGGTTGATCATAAGACCGGCTATACCGATAACAGCAAAAATGAATATCTCTAAATATTTATTTTTGAATGTCCGCTTATCAAACACCCATGTCACATTCAAGACATAAGATGTTAAAAATCCTATTAAGAACCCGAATAGAGAAGCCGTCAGATAATGCATGTTGAATATTTCCACAAGTGCTATCAGAGAACAATAATCAATACCATATGCCAGGGTTCCTGACAGGACATATCGGAATACCTGTATAAAGACATCGTCTGTAGCCTGTGTGAAAAGTTTTTTCACCACGTTTATTCCCCCCCTAACGATGCTATCATAACCTTTCTCACCCTGTTCAATGCCTCGGCGGAAAATTCTTTATTATCCAGGGAATAAAGATCATCAAAACTGACCGGGGGCAGTATGGTTATTTTAACCCTGCCGGGATTGATGCTTTTGCTTCCCTTTCTTTGTATTTTGGTACTCCCCTCAATGGTTATCGGAACTACTCTGACCTTCGTGGGCTGAAGTATGGAAAAACTGGAAGGTTTGAATTTACCGAGTTTATGATTGAACGATCTGGTACCTTCGGGGAATATAACTATGGAATTACCAGAGTTTATAAGAGTTATTATCGTCTGATAAGTTTTATAGGATTTACGGATATTGCTTCTTTCGATGGGGATATATTCCTGGAGCCTCATGTATGCGCCGAAAACCGGCGTGTCAAAGAGTTCTTGTTTAGCCAGGAATAAATACTGTCCCGGGATCGTCATGAAGATTATGGGCCAATCCAGATCGCTCTGATGATTCGACATGTAAACAACAGTTTCGTCCCTGGGAATATTTTCCCGGCCGGTGATATCGAGGCGTATCCCGCCTATTTTCATCAGCGACCACGCCCAAAACCGCTCGCTTCTACGATACATTTTTCGATTCCCCGACCATATTACAGCGTCGAAAAACAGACCTAAAACCAAAATGACCACCCAGTCTATCCACCATATTGTAGAATGTAATACCTTTATTATTCTTTTAAACAGCTTTATCATCACTGAATTTCCTTTAAGTTCGATATTATTTCTCTTAGTTTTTCGCCGAGCTCTACCGAAGAAGTTTTGTCCGTATGCCCGAAATATTCCTTAAAAATAACCGGTTTGCCTATATTTACATTAACCCTGCCTGCCGATAATTTCCACGCTCCTTTTGGCAAAATAGAAAAAGTCCCGTCTATCGATATCGGGACAACCGGTTTTTCAGACCTCTGGATAATGATGGACGTGCCTCTGCCGAAATCCCCTATTTTGCCGTCTTTGGTCAGTTTGCCTTCCGGAAAGATCATAAAAGACCTGTTCTTCTCAAGAAGATCGACTATCTTGTGTATAGTACGTATGGAGTTCTTCCGGTCTTTTGTGTCCAGAGAAAGAAAACCACACTTTAAAATATGCCCCCCGATAAACGGCACCTTGAAAAGCTTCCGCATTATTATAAACTTGAACGGGGGCGGTAAGTACCTGAGTAGAACGAATATATCAAGATAACTCTGATGGTTCGAGGCGAAGATCAGGTTAGTATCTTTCGGGATATTCTCCAAACCCGTAACTTTCACTTTTATGAACGCGGCTTTGAGAATGAGGCTGCCCCAGAGCCGCGCCCCTTTCTGATAAAAAATTTTTTTCCTGTAGGAACTTTTTATAAAAACAGCCCTTAAGTCCGAGATTTTGGTTATAACTATGCTGTAAAAGAACACTAAGAACCAAAATATAACGCTGTGAGCAGTTTTTAACATCCCTGTCAATTTACTTCTGATCGCTTTTTGATGCCAAGTTTACAAACTATCCTGTCAGAACATAGATGCACGCCTACATATAAAAACAGCGTAACCGCCGCGACTTTCAGAGAAGGCACGACCACCATGGAACTCAAGAGCATTGCGCCGATTATCCAATCCGACTGATCCCAGGGAAACCAGGGTTTTCCGGAAGGTTTGCCCAGCCTGCGTTTAATAAAACTTTCCGCAAGGTCACCTAAAAGGGCCCCTCCCCCCATCAAAGTTCCCACAAATATAAAATTGTGGCTGGCATAATCGACAACCGTATTATTCCTTAAGAAACCGATCTTAAAGAACAAAAGAGCCTGTACGCCGGAAACAAGTATAGCGGTCAGGATCCCCACCACAAGCCCCCGCCAGGTTTTGTTCTTTCCAAATATCTCGCGGCCGTTCAAGGTCTTCCCGAGATCTATGGGTATTGCCAGCTTATCCATGCCCCTTTTAAGGAACCCGGGCAAAGGGAGACGGTTCCCGCAAGAAGCGTTGTGGTTACCCAAAGCCGCGGGCAGTAAATACCAAAGGCAGACGAATATCAATTTAAGCATTGTCTATTTGTTGAGTTTTCTGTAAATGTGAAAAATCCTCTGAAACACCGTGAAATGAGAAAGAACCGCGACAACGACCAGCGCCGCGAATATCTGGTTTAAACAAAACCCGGCTCCGAGTATTATAACTCTTACTGACCTTGGCAAAAGACCGACTTCGCATTGTTCTCCAAGGCTCTCCGCTTTGGCTCTGACATAACTCACAACCACCGAACCGGTCATAGCTATCACCACCATTATAACATAAGCCGGCTTCCCTGAATTCAGGAAATAAACCAATATCCCAAAGTAGATCACCGAATCCGCGTACCTGTCCAGAACAGAATCCCAGAAATTGCCGAAAACAGTGGTCTTTCCCGTAGCCCGGGCCAAACTCCCGTCAAGCGCGTCAAAGAATCCGGCGGCCAAAATAAGTATTCCCAACACCAAATAGCTGAATTGGCCTCTGGCGATAAAAAAAGCTACCAGGCAGTTAACCAAAAGCCCCAGGGAAGTTACCTGATTGGGAGTTATTTTCGCTTTAGCAAGAAGTTTCCCCGGCGCTTTAGCCAGCACTCTGATAAATTTTCCCGTAGGATCCGCCATCTTTAACTGTATCCCGGTTATTTCTTTTTTGTTTTAACTTTTTTTGTTTTGGCTGTTTTCTTTTTGTCTTTGCCATACGCAGCAATAAATTCTTCCACCATCTCGTAAGCCACATTGTCATCATACTGAACAGGTGGTGATTTTTTAAAATACGCGCAGGGTCCCAGCAAAGCGCCCGAAACGCCGTTTTCAAGAGCCAATTTAGCGCAGCGGATTGCGTCTATAACAACTCCAGCGGAATTAGGCGAATCCTCGACAGAAAGCCGGCATTCCAGCTCCATCGGAACGTCCCCGAAATGTCTGCTTTCTAACCTTAAAAAACAGATCTTATTGTCTTTCTGCCACGGCACATAATCGCTCGGTCCGATATGCACGTTATCCTTATCTATCTGCAGGCCTCTATTCTGTATTTGCGAGACAACAGCGTTCGTTTTTGATGTTTTTTTAGAACTAAGGCGTTCCTCTTCTTTCATGTTGAGAAAATCAGTATTGCCCCCGGTGTTAAGCTGATAAGTATGGTCTATGGGCATACCTCTGTCAAGAAACAGGTTTGTCAGCACCCTGTGAAGAATAGTCGCTCCCACCTGCGACTTTATATCGTCGCCTATTATGGGAAGCCCCTTTTCCTTGAACCTGTTCTGCCAGTATTCCTCTCTCGCGATAAAGACAGGAACACAATTTATAAAAGCGCATCCAGCGTTGAGGACCTGTTCAACATACCATTTTGTGGCCTCTTCGGACCCTACCGGCAGATAATTAATTACGACATCCGTTTTAGTTTTCTTGAGGATGCCCGTTACATCATCGGTCTTGCCCGGGGCTTTCTTGACTATTTTGGAAACATATTTACCAAGCCCGTCATGTGTCATTCCCCGGCTTACCTTAACGTTAAGGCGCGGAACTTTGGCAAAAACCTTTGTATTGTTTGGTTTTGTATAAATAGCCTCGCCAAGATCTTTCCCCACTTTGTTTTTGTCTATATCAAAAGCCGCGGTAAATTTTATATCCTTTATGTGATAACCGCCAAAATTAACATGCATAAGCCCGGGAACAAAGTCTTTATCTTTAGCTTTCTTGTAATATTCCACCCCCTGCACCAGCGAGGAAGCGCAATTTCCTACCCCAATTACCGCGACCCTGATCTCAGCCATAACTCTCCTCTCCTCTTATTTGCATAAAAATAAACCCACGTTGTAATGTTTAAATATAACAGATTCTGAAAAAATTACATCAAAAAAATCGCCGAATATCAAGGCAAAGCTAAAATAACTTATGAAAGGTCGCGAGAGAATGTAAGGCAGCCCGGCTATCTATTTACTGAACAGCGACTTAAGGGAATCTACGGCGTCAGACGCGTCGTCATCATCCGAGGCCTCCCCCCCGGCCCCCTTTCGCAAAAGATCTGTTATGGCCTTTGTTCCCTTCTCCTGAAGCTGCTTTGTGACATCGGTAAGATAAGGCTTTATAATCTCCATCAGGACTTCCTGGAACCCGGAGAACTGAGGGTTTTCTACAGTACCTGTTATCTTGAACTTCATGTCAAGCGGGTCCACTTTGTTGAGCGCTTCGCATAGAGCTGGAAGAGGTACTACGCCCATGGTTAACTTCTGTCCGCTTCCCGGAACCAGGGTGTGCCCCCTAAGGGACAGTGAGTTCTTCGAATCCAGTTCGCCGTCGACTATACTGGTCCGTGAAGATATGGAGACGATCCCTTTCTCGAAGTTAACCGGCAGAGAATCGGAGTATATGAACCTTACCGCCGAAAGATCAATATCTTTCGCGGAAAGGTCGGCGACCATCGACTGTCTTTTAACGCTCATCGACTGGGAGTAGTCCAGGCGAAAAATTCCGGCGCTCGCGCCGTCTTTGTCGACTTTACCGCCTATATGCAGTTTGTCGAACCTGGCGCCCCGGCGGGGGTCTATCCCGAGATTCTTTATTATAATGTCGGCGTTATCAATGCTGATGCCTTCAGCGTCCGCGGTAAGTATGTTGACCGTGGAATCTTTTACGGCGAAATTCCTGATCTGAAAAATATAATCGTCGCTGGCGGTAGTGAAGTCAACGAGCCGTCCTTTAGGAAGGGGTTTTATCTCCCGCTTTACGACCTTAGCCTTTTTCAGCTCTTCCTTTTTCTCTTCGGCAGCCTTTTTTGAGAACCTGCTCTTTATGATCTCATATATCTTCCCGAATATGTCCTCGCGGCCTTTGAGCTGTTCGAAAAGGCTTTTTCTCTCGGCCGCGGCCTTTTCGGTCTCTTTCGGCCTGGCCAGTTTCTGTATATTGTAGCTGCCGTCCGGCTCTCCCCTGAGGTCTATCCGGGCCCCGGATACCGTAACACTTGAAAACACGATCTGTTTAGATAAAAGTTTCAGCGGGCTTATTCTTATCGAGGTACTTCTTACCAGGGCCATCCTCTGCGTTTCGTCGTCCGGGTCGAAGACCTTGAGGTCTTTAAGGGAACATGACATGGTAAGCGGCCAGACGCTTATCCTTTCGACCGATATCTTTGTTCCCGCGGCCTTATTGATGCCCTCAACTATCGCCGAGCCGAGTATCGGGGAGAGCAGAAGTCCTACCGAGAGGTGTATGGCGAGCAGTATTGTTACGAGTATCATAAAGCCTTTAACATTGATGATCTTCATCTCAGATAGGCCTCCTCAAGCGTCCCACAAAATACAGGAGTTTGTTTACTATCGGTATTTTTTTGAACCACCTGATGAATTTAGAGTTCTTTATCTTTACGAAATACCTTTCCCGCACCACCACTATGCCCTTTTTTGAGAAGATGTATAACGGCGCGCAAAGAATTATACCAATGGTAAGGCCGCCCGCTACAAGGGTGTTGTTAAGTTCAAGAAGCGCCAGTATGGGCATGCGCGTGACCACCCTCCAGAACCCTGTAAGGAACGCCGAGTCTATCAACATGACCCCTCCCAGCGCATCCGCCAGATGGTATGCCCCGAGAGCGTAAACAATCTTAAAAAGCGGCAGAACAAGCATCGCCGCCAGACGGTTGATCCTGAAAACAAATAAACATACTATGAGCAGGACAGCCATAGGACCGTTCAGGGGGATAAATCCGAGGAACATCCCCAGGCACACACCCGCGGCGACTTCCGAAGGGGATGAGTTGGAGTCAAAAAGCCTGACTATTTTCGCGGGCAATGTAAGGAAAAATAACATGTATAGCGCCTCCTATTTTATGGCTCGCGAACCGGGAAGAGCGGCTTCGGTGACGCTGGGAAGACCGCCGAATATGCTTTTATATATCTCGGCGAACCTGTCCTTTCCGCCCGCGAAGGCGAATGTAAGCGGCATCGCTTCTTTTGCCTGCCGGACCATCTCACGGGATACGTTCTGTATATCCCATTGGGCGTGAGCGTCTTCTCTGAGGCGCGATATATGGTAAAGTTCTCTGGCGTTGAGACGCATCAGCACCCGTTTCTTATGAGAGTTGGTAAGTATGTACGGCGCGGCAAGAGGCTCTGTTTCCCGGATCTTCAGGTACGCCTCGCCGGTCTTGCCGGTTATCTCCCGGAAAAACCCCTCCATGCCAATTTCTTTCACCGCTTCAGGCACTGTTATCCCAAGCTCCGGGTCGTACGGCTGGCTTGTTATGGTCGCCATACGGTGCCGTTTAAGCTGTCCGAAACACGCAGCCGAAAGAACTATATTATAGGTAAGGTTAACATATTCGAATTCCCGGAGCATAGTGTCATACAGCTGCATGTTACGCCACGCGGCCTTGAATATCTCAAGTTTCTCATCATTGCTCATGTTCTTGACCGCGCTCATGCACCTTTCGAGATCGTATCCTGTTGAGGTATGCAGAAGAGAAGCGGCCACGATATCGTCCCCGCGAGGCGTGGGATCCACAAGGTCGACGTCCCTCTTTTTGCCCGGAGAATCGCCAGGCGGCATATCGATAAGCAGTTTTTTCGCGATCCTCTTGAGCCCGGGATATATTTTTAGATCTCTGTCATTGGCTTCGTGGAAAAGCACTATAGAAGGAGCGACTTCCGAGACTTCGCTGTATATGGCGCGGCCCAGGGCTTTTATCTCTTCGAGAGAACTCGAGGCGAATCGCCGGAGCATAAGCTCAAGGGTGCGGGCGTTAACGGTCTGCCCCACCTGAGACTCGGTCGCGAGAGCCGTTATGTATCGGGCGTCCTCCTTGGCCCACCCTTCCAGCAGGTTGTGGTTGCGAGCGTCCGAGGCCAGATCAGCGTGTTTTTTGAACACGTGCTCTTTGAGCTTTTCATAGAGCGTGAAGTAAGCCTCGTTCTGGAGGCGTATGGTATCTGTAAAGGTCTTTTCCAGCGGGGTACCTTTTATCTCGGCCGGTACGACAAAATCATTATCCAGAGTTATATATCTCTGGGATTTTTCCGTATAGGCCGAGAGGCGGAATTTTTCCACCTCTTCCATGGCGAGGCGGGATACACCAATTATATCCAGGTTGAAAACGGCGTGTTCCGCCACGGAGTGATGCCCCATCTTGAATATGATGGTCGAATTGGACCTGCGAGTCCTTTCCACTTCACCGCGGGCCTCTTTTCTTATCTCATCTATCGTCCGGGGGTCTCTGCTTATACGGGCATACGCCGCCGACAGCACCTCAGGCGTAATGTCGTCCCTTTTTCCGGTCTTTTCCTGCATTTCCCGGAGCACGGCGGTATCCACGTTAAATCCGGCAAGGCGTACTTTCATTTTGCTCTCTTTTCGGGTTAGAGTAGGATAAATATGTTTGTTGTAATGATTATATTATCAGAGAAAAAGCCCCGGGGCAAGGAATTCTTGCCCCGGAGCTTCAGGTGAGACCTCTTTCATCAGTACATATTCGAGCGTTTACCCTCGCGGCCGGGTTTGCCGCGTTTGAAATGCTTGTTTTTCCTGTTTTCGTTCAGCTCTGCCATCTTCTCGAACTGCTCTGGGGTGAGTATCTCTTTTGTCGCCAGGAAACTTTCGATCCTATGGTCGGTGATGCGGCCCTGCACATTCTTTATGTCGGCCGCTATCCGGTCTATCGCCGCCCTGTCGGTCTCGGGTTTCTTAAGCTCATCGGCCAGAGCCCGGCGAGAGGCTTTCATCTCGCTGTACAGCTCGCGCCTCTCGGCTCTCGAGGCCTCTTTCTGGGCCTCCATCGCTTCTTTCTGCTGCTGTGTAAGGCCGAGCTCCTCGGCGAATTGTTCCTTTCTTTCTTCCCGGCGGCCCTCCCCATCCCATCCGCTGTAACCGTAGGCGGGCAGAGCGAACGAAAAAGCGAACGCTACCGCCAGCGCGGCGGTCAGATGATTCAAAATTCTTCTTAGTCCTTTTCCCATCTCGATCCTCCTTTTTTGTCTCACGTGGTCTTTGCCATCTCTCTCCATCCACTTTTTAGACAAGGAGCGATAATAAAAAGTTCCACGTTACATGAATATCTCTTCCATGGGTATACCTATATCATCAGGCGAGGTTTCGTTAAAGTCGTCGAGCGAATGCAGGAAAGAGCTCTGGTCGTCGATAAAGTATGACAGAGCCCTCTCCCTCCGGTTGTGATAGGCCCCGGCAAAGACCAGCCCTATTACAAGCACCATTACAGTGGCGAAAGCGAATGCCGGGCGGCGGGGGAACTCTGCCCTGCGCGTCCTGAAACTCAGCCGGCGCAGAAGAAGGTCGGTCGCGCTTTCCGGTTCATCCTGTATGACCTCGCGTTTAATTCTATGCCAGAGCTCTTCCGGCACTTCCGGCTTCTCCGCGTTCCTGAAAGGCATGACCGCGGAGGAGAGCATCGTTGACTCGAGAGCGCGGCACTTCTCACAACGGTCAAGATGGGCGGCAACCTTCTCTTTGAGATGCTGAGAGAGTTCCCCGTCCGTATAGCCGGTGAGCAGAAGTTTTTTGACCTTTGAGCACCTCATCTCTCCTCCTCTCCTTTGCCGAAAAGGGATACGAGTTTCTCCCGGGCTCTGCTAAGCCGGGACTTGACAGTGTTCAGGTTTATATCAAGGATTTTCGCGATCTCCTCATATTTGAGCCCTTCAAGGTCTTTCATTATGACACAAGATCTTTGTTCAGGCGGCAGGCTCTCCAGCATCGACTTTACCAGGCGCTCATTGTCTTTTTTTTCGATCTCGACGGCCGGCCCGGCCGTCTTCGCCGCATGATCGTCAACTTTTATGGCGTCGTCAAAAGGCACGTTCTTTCCCCTTTCTTTAGACCGTTTTCTGTACAGGTTTATCGCCGTATTCATGGCGATCCTGTATATCCAGGTGCTGAAGGCGGACCTGAACTGAAAAGACCCGAGTTTCCGGTAAACCTTTACGAACACGTCCTGGGTGACCTCTTCGGCGTCTTCCATTCTTCCCGTAACCCTGTAAGCGATCGCGAACACATAGCCGGAGGAAGACCGGTATATCTTCTCAAAAGCGTCAATATCGCCTTGCGATGCGCTTTTTATCAGGTGTACGGGTATATCAAGCATGTCTTCCTATAATGTTTGACAGGATACAGGTGTGAAAAGTTCCCTTTCGGGACAGTATACCACCTTTTTTGATTTTTCGTCAAATCAACCTGGTTAATTTAACCAGGTTGATTTAACCAGGTTAAAAGTAGTGTCAAAAAGTTGTGGGGCCTTTGAATAATGAGCTGGATATTTGATGGGATGTGAAATAACAACTTGGGGCCCGCTCGGCGGTGAGATGGCCCCCGGAACAGAGGAACGGTATCAGCGAAATGTTTCACTGAAAAACGCCTGGACTATCAGGTGTTCTCAAGCGTGGACAAGGACCTGTTCCCCGGAAAACACTCGATAAGACCTGTCCGTATCCATTTTCTCACAACCTGCAGGGCGTGTCGGGTCGCAAGACAGATACATGCTTGAGTCTACTTTTGATCCGTCGATGATATCCCCCGCTCTTTCTCCAGCGTCGAAAGGATCATGACCTTCGCTTGTGATGTTGAAAACCGTGAGGTACATGCCGCCAGCGTGGACCGTAGGCTCGCAGCTGAAATACATCCCGTCTTCCATCCGGGAAACGTCGAAAATATTCCCGGCCTTTTCCCCGGCATCGTAAGGATCGTCTCCCTGATTGTAGACCCTTATTGTTGTCTCGTAGTTTTTCATGCCCTCCCTCCTTTTTTAACAGCATTATCGGATAATTCTGTTAAAAACGCATGGCTTTTATATAGCATTTCTGTGACTTTTTTCAGGGGTATTTCGGAGGGATACGAACGCGTTTTACGCCGCTATCAGGAGTTTCTTTTTAAACGCGTAATACTGTAATATTTCCCGGTTTGTATCAAAACGTTTTATTGACGGGAGCAGGGTAAATATAAGCATTCCTTCTTCCTCCCGGGCCTTTATAGCTACCTCCCGGCCTATTTCTTTTATGTCCTCTATTGTCATCTCGTCGATATATCTGGCCAGCGCGATAGTGACCACCTCAAAGAGCGGATAATATACTATTTCCGTGAGCAGAAAGGAAGAGACCTCCTGCTCATCTATGAATGACATTTTGACATTCGGATCATTTTTGACCTCACTGAGGTTTTTTCTCGCTTGCGCGTTATCTTTCGCGAAAGAGAAAACCAGCGCTCCCGAATCTGTTCTTTCCCGCAAAGAACGTAGGCCCTTCTCGCCTCTGGACGGGTCAAAACGGATCATCTCTATATTGTCAAGGAATCGGGCGTACCGGTGATCGGCTTTCAGGTCCTGTATCAAAGTCAAAAGCTCCAACGCTTTGGTACCCTGACCACCCCCGAGAGATACGTCAAAAGCGAACACTATATCTCTTTTTTCCCTGTAGAACGAGAATACCGCGTCCGCGAAAGCCCTGGCGAAATCCTCGTCACCGGAGGCCTCAAGGAGCCGGTAGCGTATCTCGGCCCTGGCCGCCTCTTCCGGAGCGGCGTTATACGTAACGCTTTCGGTTTTGCCGTTATCTGCCGCGTACGTCCCGCTCCCATCGCTGTTAGAAGGACCGGCCACGGGCGCGGCGGGAACAGGCGAAGGCCCGTCCTCATATTCATGGGAATAACTCCCGTCCGTGTCGGGGGTATAAGACGCGGGAAACACATGTCCGCGATAGGCGTATCCCAGGGGTTCCATCCCGTAGGGAGCTTCATGCGCGCCGGTTTTATCCGGCCCGATACCGAAAACATCTTCAAAGCCGGGTCCGGTAAATCCGGCCCATTGCGGCGAACGGGGAGAGACCGGATATCCGGTGTCCAGCCCCAGTAAACGTAAGACGAACTGCCGCAGGGTGCGCACCCCGAAATCCCCCCTGAGAAGCTTCCAGTAAAGCCATATGCTTACACTGTCGCAGTATTTGCCGGCGGGCTGCCGCCTTACCGGGAACTGGTTTATCTCCCTTTCCTCCCTTATCTCGTCTATGGCTTCTACCATCCTGTAAACCCATCCCGCGGCCTTCTGGCCCCTGTATTTAACCTCGAGTATGGTCTTTCCGGGCCATGTTCGCCGGAAACCTTTATCTCCCATGAATAAGGTGGGATCTTTCGGGTTGTCGTACTGGCGCCAGCGTACGTTCATATCCAGCGTCATCCTCAGATAGTCCACGTCATCTTTGTCCACTTTTATTTCAGGGTTTTCGGGATCTTCAGGGTGCAACAGGGCGTATAAGTATTTCGCGGCCGGCGAATCCTGCGCCGAAAGCCAGGCTTTCGCGTCCTGTTTTTCCTTAACCCTTTTCCTGTGTTCCACCGACAGGGCTATCAGTTCGTCGGATAAGCCGGCTTCCCTGCCGGGATATTTAACCGCCCATTTTTCGAACGAAGCCAGTATGGCCCGGAGGTACTTGCCGGACGGCGAAGCAAGCACCGTCTTCCAGTGCGGCGCATTCTGCCCCTTCTGGATCCTTCTCCTGTACTCAAGCGCTAGAGGCACAAGCCTGTTCAAGAGCTCTTCGGCATTTGAAGGATTTTCATAGGCCAGCCTTTCGTAACTTACCTGCACGGTGGGCTCAAGGCCATATGTTCTTACATAACTGCAGAACTCCTCTAAAGCCACCTGTGCTTCGTATAAATTCACTATAGCACGCATGAATCCGTTGTATGGCGGGATCGATAATGCCTCCCAGGCAGGATCATTCCTTTCTTTTTGGGCGCTGCTATACCTGCTCTTATATTCTAAAGCAAAAGGCAGGATCGCATTTAAAATAACAAAACTTTCGTTGCTAAAAGTATCCATTTGGTATATCCTCTTGTTCCTGTACTCCTGCCTGGGAACAAGACCGTTTTCTGTTATATATTTGTATAATTCGCTTAAAGATGCCTGATCCGGCAGTTTATTCACATATTTATCAGACAGCCAGTTATAATCCACCCGGCCTTCGCTGTCTGCATCGGTCAGGGCCAGTATTTCCGGTATGCATTCGCTCCTGGCCCAGCATTCGAACTTCCACATCCTTGTATCCAGCCTGTTCTTTATTTCAAGATGCACCTCTTTTGTCTTTTCCACGTTATCATACCATCGTATCCGGGCCTTGAACCTGTATTCTCGGTAGCTGCTCTCCCTGGCGAAATACGTTAAAAGCCCCGGGTACGCCTTTAACATCGACCGGGTCTCCGCCAGGGGATGCCGGCTGAAATATCCCAGCCCCTTCCACCTGTATCCCGGCGTATCCAGGTACAGGCTGTGATTGCCGTAATAAGTCCCCATGGGGTTCTTCCTGTCGGGAACCATCCCGTGGGCTTCCATCATGTCCCTTACAAGCCCGGGCTCGCCGTTCGCGTTCTCAAGCTCGAACTTCTCTTCCCTGCGGTTGGGCGTAAGCCCGGCGTCCCGGAAAGCGATCTGCGTCCGCCACCACTTCAAGATCGACAAGGTGAAAACTCCGGCCATGCCGATCCCTACCGCGAGGATCGAGATAACCGAACCAGAGAAAGACAAATAGGCCGTCGCGAACATCGCCGCCGAGAACCACGCGCTTGTCTTTACCATTGTCATGGGTGAGAACTTTGCTCTCCACCTGACAACTACAAAGAAATATATGTACAGTGACTGTATAACCTGGTTAATACGTGAGGTGAAAATACCAAGAACAAAACTTGATACCATGAAATATAAAGAAGCTATCCCGAGTATTCCCGCGGCTGTCCCCGTCGCGGGCAATAGACCCGACCAAATATCCGCTCCGGGCAGATGGGCCCCGGCAAAAACAAGAGCCGTGCCTATAAAAACAAGAGAAAGTTTTTTGGCCGCGTCTTTTATTTTGGCGAGTTTTTCCATTAACGCTTTTCGATCCGGCGTTTTTGCGCGAATATGCCTGATCGCCGCACCTGTCAAGAGCTCCGAGGCGCCAAGCGCGGAAACAGCGAATATTGAAAAAGCCGACCCCGCTCCGCTCAGAGAAGATAACAGCCAGGCCGAAACACCCGCCGCTATTAAGGCTCCTCCTACCGCCGGTATCTTCGCGGCCAGTCTGTTCACCATATATTCATCTCCCACCAGTACACGTAATGATCCATTCGCTTTTAACCCGGGTTTTCCGCGCCCGTGGTCAGGGATCGCCCCGGCATATCTTTTTATGGCTATTTCGATCATCGCCGCGATAAGCACTATTGTTCCCAGCCAGGCTACGGCTTTTGTAAAGGGATACGCCTGTGCGACGGCCCCGGCCCAGTCGATAGCTTTTGACCGGGCAAGCCTGAGGACAGGATGATGCTCCACTCCCCCGATCCTGCCGGGGGTGAATATTAACGGCGCCGCGTACAAAAGTCCCGCGCCGGCAGCGATAAGCCATTTCCATATGTTGATAAGTTTGAGGATCGCCTCTGATTGGGGCAATTCCAGTTCACGGATCCTGGTTTTCACGTTTGGCACGAAAGGTAATATAGTCCTTATGAACAGGACCCGCGCGGGTATACCGAGAAAGAACGCGCTTATTATAGTAAGAGGAAGACCGATAACAGCTGATCCCACGACAAGGATCTGAGCCCATGCCAGGGCATGTGACCAAGCCGCTAAGGGCGGGAAGGAGACAAAAAACAGCGAAGTTACGGCGCCCCCGGCTAGAAAAGCCAGCCCTTTGACGTTTTTATCCCTGTACTTTTCCCTGAGGTGCCTGTATTTTTCCTTGGCCTTTTCGAAGAGAATTTCAATGGACATAGCGCTGAATACGGTAACGCCAAGCCATGAAAGTACAGCGATCCCGGGATGTCTCAAAGAAAACGCCCCGTACCATGACAATGCCCTTGGCAGCATAGACGCTCCGGGCATTACCGAAAGCGCCGCGCCCGCGATCATCAAGCCTGCCGCGAACGCGATCTTCCTGCTAAAATATATAAGACGGGGCAGGTGGCTGCGATGCCTTACCACTAAAAACCCCAGAAAAGTGGGAGACTGATATACCCGGTGCACGCGCCGGGTGAATAAGCCCAGAAAATAACTTCCCATGTTCAGGTAAAAGGTTACCGGGATAAGGAATATTATCAATACTTCCAGCGCCTGCAAAAAATGTACGGGCGAAACATATCCGGGCAGGGTCATCAGGTAAGGCAGAAAAGGTGAAAGTGCCGTCATCAAAACAGCCGCCGCGCCCATTATCGAAAGTCTGGAAAACATCTTCCGAATATCCGGATATTCGTCCCTTAAAAAATGTGTCTTCAGTTTTATCAGATATTCGGCGATCGAGGAGACGACCGTAACGACCATCCCCCACCTGATAACATCAACGAAAGGATTAGTGGACGCGATCTTTCTGTAAAGTTCCATGGCCGCTCCGGCAACGTACCCGTAACTTAACCCCGGACCGTGCGATGAAGGAATGCTGATAAATGCCGGCATAACGAACGAAAGAAAAGCCCAGGCGGCGGCGAACATAGCCCACCATTTCAACAAGCGCTTTATAGCCTGTTCTCTGTCCATGCTGACAGAATTACTCCTCAGCTTGACAATTCCGAACGAAAAGAACGGCATCCTGACCCTCAACATCGTCTTGCCTCGGAAGAAACCCGTTATGAACGTGGACACCATGTTGAGAGGATATGTGACGAAAACCGCCGCCGCGGTAACTATCTTTAAGACCTCAATGGCCTCGGACCACGCGCCACCCGAGGGAAGTCCGGGAAAGATCGACCCCAGGATGAGACCCAGGACCAGAGATATGAAAATACCGGGTCTTTTGGCAAAGGACTGAAGGGTGCCTGCCGATTCTTTTTTGCTTTTTTTGCCGAGCACAAAAAGATAGCTTGACGCTATCATATAAATGGCGGCCGATCCGGCAAAGACAAGAACCGCTATTGAGGGATAGGAAAGAACAAGCGAAGAATAACCTTCAAATATCGGAGCTAAGGGGCCGGTGATACCGATAGATCCGGCGAGACCGCCTTGCGCGCAGCCCATAAAAGGAAGCGTCAAAAACGCCAACATGGCGAGCTTTACAGGCCCTTTCGGGGGGGCTCGCTTTCCCCTTTCCTTTTCTTGAGGGTCCTTTTCAACAGTTACCTGAAGCGGCACCGCTTCTGCGGATAGATCAGTATCCGTTTTTTCTGATCCGGTCCCGTACGGGCCTATGTGGCGGGGATCTTTGCTTCTGCCCAGCTCCTTTATGGAACGCCATTTCTTATGCATAGAACGGGCCAATCCGGCCAGGATCAAAAAGAAAGACAGTACCCCTACCGGGGGGTGCCTGGGTGAAACGGTCTCATGAGCCGATGCATCCGTTATCTTGGCGATAGTCGCGCCGGGCGCCACCTCATATCCCGGGGTTATTATCAACTCTCTCGGCACTCTTCTATCGCCGAACATTCTGTAATTAACGGCGGTATTATAATGTATCCTGCCCGCCGAGGGCGCCCTTATTACGCAATTTTCGATCTGTCTCTCATAATACCTTATGAGTGCTTCGTCTATCCCGATATTTTCAAGAACTATTTTTTCTTTTTCCCCGGCTACTCCTATCCGCGCTTCCAACTCCGCGACCTTGCGCCTCATATTAAATGAGAGTATCTCTATGCCCTTCATAGCTTTCTTAAGTCCGTTTTGCGCGGACTCGAGATTGTAAAGAGCTCTTTTTCGGTCTATATTAGCCCTGTTCAGGGCGGATAACGAAAGGTCCAGCTCCGCTTCTGTCGCGACACCGCTTTTCTTTAATTTCTCGTACTCATCTTTTTTGACGCGTACCATTCTCGCGGACAGAACTACCGCGTTTCTCGCCCCCTCGAGCACCGCGGCAGCTTCATCCCTCAAAGCTTCCGCGTATCTCAACCTGGCCGGATATTCTTCGGATATATACTTTTTGAGATGCGATACAGAACCTCTCCTTAATGAAGAATACCTTTCCGCCTCTCTGATGGACGCTCTCAGGGCCGACACTGCCCGGCTTTTCATGTCCTCAAGCTCTGAAGCGTCAAGGACCAATATGACCTCGCCTTTATTGACAAGGTCCCCGTTCTTTTTCGGGACCGACAGTATCCTGGCGCCCCGGGGGCCCGTTAAGTCTCTTTGTCCGCTCCAGACATTCGCGTTTACGTGTATGGCGGGATCGGGGCTATACTGTGTTGCTGTCTTACCGATAGCGGCGTTTTCTGAGAAAAATCTCATTACGCTTTGCCCGTTCCTTACCATCGCGCCCTGGCCGATATAGGCCGGGACCGACGTTGTTTCGATGGGAACTCCTATAAAACTTGATCCGGTGTTGTGCTCATACATAACCCATCCGTCCTGTTCGGCGTATATCTTCGAATTTCTTATGTTGTTTTCTATCCTTTCTATCATGTCCGAATAGGGCCTGACCTTGGCTTGCGCCGCCTCAAGGTTTTCCTTGGCCATGTTTATAAACCGGTCAATGATCCCAAGTTCCCGTTCAATCCCGCTTATTACGAACTCTATGCCGATCTCTCCTTTTTCTTTTATTAAATTGGCCTGGGTCAATTCCATTATCGCTCTTCGGATAGACATGTTCTCCTCTTCCATGAGTATTCTCATCCGGTTGGTCTCATCAAGAGAGAAGACCCCTTCCATGAAAAGCCCCGTAGATTCGGAAAGCAGGTCCAGTATCATAGAGTACTGTTTTTTCGCCAGTTCCGCGTTCTCGGCGGACAGGTCGCCCGCTTCCCTGGCCCTCCCGGACATAGTTATTCCCGATTCGATATTTGACTCGAGAATACCTCGCAGAGACCGCAGACTGTACTCGAGCAATTCTTTTCTGTTCCTGAATTCTTTCAGCATAAGTCCGGAATCGGAAGAAACCAGTATAGCCTCGTTCCTGAGCTTGCGTGCCTCTTCCAAACGTCTTTCCTGTTCCGATATGTCAAATCGCACAAGAAGTTGCCCTTTTTTCACTCTCCCCTCAGGAGCGATCTCGAGTATCATTGTCCCTGTTTCTCCCCTTCTGCCGAACGACAACGGGGCTACCCCGCATTCTACCGGATCCCCATTTTCTGAAAAACGGCTGCCGGACGCTTCTTTTTCCGCCCGGCCGGGAGGGGAAGTGTCATCGCTCCGACCGGATAACGTGTCCACCTTTTCTATCCTCATAAGAGGGCCGGGCCCGACTCGGGATCCGCGGGCTATGACCCTTTCTCTGGGCAGTCTGCTGATACGCGTCCCTAAAATATTAAAAGGCATCTCGTTCATGTAAACTACTCTGCCGGATACGGGGGCTTTTATTACGCTTTTTGCCATAGAATTTCTGTAAAAATCGACTGTCCTCTGTTCTATCGATTCGTTCTCTTCGGCGATCTTGAGTTTTTCTCTGGCCGCGTCCACATCTCTTTCAAGAGAGCCGATGATCTCTTCCCGCTCATGCCTTAATTTCGCCAGTTCGGCCTGCCGCGTCAGTTTCCGTAAAAACGCCTCGGTTTCCAGCGAAAACGCCCTCATTTTTTCTATGATCGCTGTGTTCAGGGCCCTTTCCGCCCGGGCGACGGCTATGCGCCCGGATTCGTCGTTTGAAGCGGATCCTCTCAAGGCTTCTATTTCTCTGTGTCTGAGCTCGGCTATCCTTTCAGCGGAGAGCCGGTTCTCTTTTCTCATGTCAAAGTCGGTCTCCGATTCTTTGAGAAGCGCTTCAGCCCGCTTTTCAAGAGCAGGATATTCCTTTTCTCTATAAAGAGTTAAACTTTTTTCAGCTTTGGCCAAAAGAGAAGAAGCTTCAATAGCGATCCTTCTCGATCCCAGTAATCTTATTTCCGATCCGCTCATCAGCCTCTGCAGAACCGAAGTCTCAAGCTCTAAAAGCACCTGACCCTCTTCGACCATCTCTCCGTCACGGACATTGACCGTCTTTATGGTCGGATATATGGCGCCCTCTCCCCCCTCATAACCTAAACTGACATCTGTCCCTATCAGGAACTGATCCTCTTCGCTTTTCCGAGGGGCTGTCACATAACTGGCTTTAGCCGGGTCCACCAGACGCATAAACTCCTGTCCGTATCCGACGACAGCGCCCGCTCCGGTAACAACGGTCCTGGGAACCGGGTTTATATCCCACCCTAACAGAGGGATCCCGACATGATCAGTGTACAACACCCTGCCAGCTTTTACGGCTCTCACCGTGGCGTTATCGATATTCGAATTGATAATATTCAGTCTTTCGGTCTCAAGGCTGAGTCTTTCTTTCAATGCCGCAAGATCGGCCCTTGCTCTCTGGATATTGCCCTCCAGGCGGGCGTTTTCTCTTTCCGTACGGGCTTCAAGAACAGCAAGTTCAGATCTTGCCTCCGCGAGGTTTCTTCCAGCCTCCGCAAAAGCGATCATAGCTTCAGACCCGGATATTTCGGCGTCATAGATACGCTGTGACAGTTCGTCCATATCCCTGCCCAGCCTCACCCCGGATCTTTGAAGCGCCGTCAATCTTTCCAACTCGGTGTTCACGAGACTCACATTAGCCTCAGCCCGGGCGTATTGCTCCTCCGCCATGGCCAACATATCCTCGCGGTGTTTTATCGTTGTTCCCGCCGCGTCTTTTTCTTTATCATAACGCCATTCGGCAGCCTTTTTTTGCTGGATCGCGTCATTGAGCTCCTTTTCGGCTTCCACAATAGCTATTCTCACCCTATTGAGAGTCTTTTCCTGGTTATCTTTCTCTCTTTCGAGCGACGAGGTATCAAACCTGGCTATGACCTCGTTTTTCTCCACTATAGTCCCTTCCGGAACGGTATATTTAAGTGTAGACCCGTATCCGGCCCGGCTGTAAAGAGAAAGAGGCCTTATTTGGCACAGCACGGGTTCTTCGTCTTTTTCTTGTTTTTCCGCGGATCGAGACAGCTTTTCATCCTGTTCTATCGCAGAATGGCCGCGTTTTGACCCCCCCCTGCCGTCCGCGGGGGTTATCTTTACAAAAGGAACGCCCGGACGTATTATCGCGCCCTGCCCCACTATCAACTCTTCTTCCTTTGGGTTGAGATTCTCGCCGATGTGAGCTATCTGTTGATCGTGCAGGTAAGATACTCTGCCCGCGGAATCAGCCCTGATCGAGCAATCAGCTATAGCCGCTCTGTAAAACTCGACCCTTCTTCTGTGGATCGCCTCATTTTCTTCAGCCCTGGTGAGCGTCTCCCGGGCCGTATTCATATCCCTCCGCATCCTGGCCAGGCGGATCGTGTGTTCATATTCAAGTTGTGTGAGAGCATTTTCCGCCGATATTTTTTCTGAACGGGCCAGTTCTCTTTCATACAAAGCCGTTCTTTCTTCCAGGAGCGAGACATAGTAAGCTGTCCTTATCCGGAGTGTGAGGCTTTCGTGCGCTTCTTCGGAACTGGCTTCTTCAAGCCTTTTCCGTAAAAAAGAGACCCTGCGACCCGCCTCGACAACTTTTCTTTCTTTGGCCTCCAGAACTGATATGGCTTCATTTCGGCGCGCTTTGGCGATATTAACAAGTTCGGAATATTCCGTACCGGTATAAGCCTCAATTGTTTTTCGGGTCTCTTCCAGGAGAGACGCCGCTCCCGCGGCAATACTTGAGGATCCGGCCAGCTTGATCTTTTCCTGACGCAGCGCCTCCACCATGACCGAATCATCCAGCAGCGCGATCATGTCTCCTTTATTTACGTATGTCCCTTCTCTAACAATATGCTTTACAGGCAACCCTATGCTGCCCTGGCGGCCGCTGTATCCGGTCCTTGCGTTAGAAGCTATCATCGCGTCTCTTTCCGCGTCCCGGCTGTCCGGTCTTTTCCTGTCTGCCGCGTCTATGATCCGCAATATCTCCTGGCCGTTCACGATGGCGACTCCCGGGCCCATCGTGGTCTCTTCGGCCGGCCTTACGGGAAAACCCGCGAGATACGCGCTCCTTACATTAGAATAGACCACTTCTCCGTCCCTGTCCGCGTAAATGGCAGAATTAGCTATGTTCGAGGTCAGCGTATCTATTTTTTCGGATATTTCTTTCTTGATGCCCGCCGCGGCTTTCTTTGAGCTTTCCGCTCTTTCTATTATCCCGTCGAGGCGGACAGTCTCAATTTTCATTCGCGCTTCCACCAGCTCAAGTGAACTCTTCGCTTCCTCCAGGGTTCTGCGCGCGATGGCCATATCGATCTCTGCCCGGTTTCTTATTTCATCTGTCTCATTCAGTTTTTCAAGAGCGTCATTGTACTCGAACCGGGTCGCCGCGTTCTTTTCCATAAGGTCTTTTACAGCATTCGCGTTCTCTCTCAGCAGAATAAAAATATCATCGGCTGTTCCCGTTCTCTCTTTTGCCCTGGCCATGGCCTCTCTAGCGGTCTCTACAGATAGAAGCGCGGCCTTTTTCTGTCGCTGATAGCGCGCTTTGAGCGCCTCTTCGCGTAAAAGGGCCTCTCTTATTCTTTCCTCGGCCTCCCTGATCCTGATCTCGGTCTGATTAAGACGTATATTTTCGGCATCGAGGTCTCTTTCCATGGCGGATGTATCGAATTTCAGCACCAGATCACCCTGTTTTACAAATTGTCCTTCCGGTTTTATCTCCAGTATGGTAAATCTGTCATGGCGCTCCAAGGGTTTTATCCCGCAGACAACTACTCCCGGAGTCTCTGTCCGGGGAGTATCCCGCTCAACTCCGGTTCTCTCTTCTCCTGCCTCAGAGGCCGAAGATGTGGGCAGCTCCGCGCTCTCATCCTGTAATATGTGGCCTGTGCCATCTCTTTTTTCGATGGTTTCTCTCGAAGGGAGAGGCGTCTCATCTTCCATTCTCTCCGGTGATCTGTCTTCCTTTACCGGCATATCTTCAGCAATAATGACCCCGGACTCGGGCGACAGCTTATCTTTCGGTCCCGGCGCCGGGACCGTTCTCGTCCCCTTCTGGTCCGACACGCTCGACGCCCCGTCTATTATCTCTGTGGAAGAGAGGATATTGTCAACGGTATCGCCCACTCCGAGGCTTTCTATCATGCTGACGGCAAGGGCGTAGGATATGTTAAGACGCAGGTTGGCCTCGAAATACCTTGACCTGAGATC
This sequence comes from uncultured Planctomycetia bacterium, assembly GCA_964451815.1. Lineage (GTDB taxonomy): Bacteria > Omnitrophota > Gorgyraeia > Tantalellales > Tantalellaceae > CAYVIW01. Next base: position 25,468 of record CAYVIW010000036.1, read on the forward strand.
CTCGTAAGCCTCGATCATCCTTCTCAGATCCGCGGGAACATTCCTTCCTCCGAGCATATGAGAGGCGAGTTTCTGCCCCGTAATGTATTTTATCTGACCCTCTATGCCCTCAAGGTCCTTTTTGAGGCGCCTGGTTTCCGTAAGAGAAAGATCGAGATCGTTCATAATGAGATCCCATTCATACTGAAGCTCTTTTACCCGGCGTGAGGCCGCCCTTTCAAAGGATCTAGCCTCGGCCCTTGCTATACTTGCCCTTAAGATCCTCCCGCTTCCCAGTATCCTCACGGAGGCTTCATATATCATATTCGGGCCGTCCGCGCCTGAATGCCATTCCGCTGTCGCGCTGAGAGAAGGAAGCAGCGTCCACCATGCCTGGCGCCCTCTGAAGGTCGATATCTCTCTCAAGTTCCTGATACGCCGCAGGTTCCTATCCGCGGACGGATCCATGTCTTCTTCGAATATTCTTTTAAGTTCCGAAGCATCTATATAGATGCCGTTCTCAGGAGCCAATTGTAAAGGGTCTACGAATATGCCTGTCCTGTTCTCGATGACCAACGAGAGTTCCGCAAGAGCCGCGGCCAGATCTTTCTGAGCTTCGATCCGGTCCATCTTTGCCCGGTCAAGGCCGATATTAGCGGCTTCAAGGCCATGCTTTTTGACTTCTTCTTTGTTTTCGGCAAGGTGTACCGCGCGGGTAAGTTCCGCCATGGATCTTACTTTGGCTTCTTCGGCGGCCACTCTCCTGAAGGCCGCCGCGCATCGACCGTAGAGTTCGGTAACTTTTCGGTGCGCCGTCTCTATGGACAGTTCTGAAAGTATCGTTCTGTTCTCGGCGTTACGCCGGGCGATAGCTGACCCGTAAACTTCAGGCTGAAATCTTAAATTGACCTTCGCGAAAAAGGTCCCCTTGTCCACAGTTGGAGTAAGGTCGAGATCGGCGATAAGTTCCCTGCGGCGATCACCTCTTGTTGTTTGATCGTCCGGGTTTTCCCTTGATCCGGCCTCAAGCGCGGATAAAGTCTCGCTGTGTGCCGATACGGAATCCGATATATCTTCAGTCGTCTGCCATTCTTCGGAACCGTCGGTACGTTGCCTGTAGATCCCCGGGCCCCAGTTTATCTCGTTACCGAACATATGTGCCAGAGATTCGAGAGTTAAGACCTCCTCTGCTATAGCCTCATCTATTCGCGTGAGCTCGTCTTCCAATCTGTTGCCCACAGCGTCCAGGACTTCGTCCAAACCAATCTGCTCATCTTGAGCCGGCGCCGAAACAGAAAAAGGCCCTTCCACTCCCAGAGCCGAAAGAAGGATCCTGATGTTCGCGAGATTATTCGCGACCCGGCCTCTTATAGCCGCCAGAGCTATTTTCTCGTTCTTCATTCTCTCAAGGATCCGCGGATCCGAAAGGCTTTCCCTTCTGCGGCTCAGTACCGATATCTGCCGCGAACATGCCTCAAGCGATCTTTCGGCCAGCTTGAGCTGTTTTTCCGTAAGACCGTAGATCTTTACAGCGCTTTCTTTCTGTCCGGCCGCGATCTCTTCGGCCTTCCGGGCCTGAATATCCCGTTTTCTCGCCTCGTGCCTGGCAATATTGCTCAGAACATCTCTTCTTTCCTGCCGGGCGCTCGCTCCCGTAAGAAAACCGGGTACATTGAACCACCCCAAAGCCTTCCAATCAAGCCATGAATCCGGGAGTCGGGGGTATACCGCTCCGATAGTTCCGGCCGACTCAAGAGGGGATACGGAGAACTCTATGCTGAAGGAATTCCCCTCCTTATTAAGCGCCATTGAGGAAAGCGCGTAGGCCCTTCTCTGCGCTCTGTGAAACGCTATGTTGAGAGCCTCCTCTCCCGTTCTTTGATCTATAAGCATCTCTCCCGCTTTTTCTCCTGAGGTATCTGACAAAGACACGAGGTGCCGCGTTGAGACATCTCCCGCCCGGATCTGTTGCGCGGTATTCATCTCTGTTTCCCCGGGGGCGGCGACCAGTATCGCGCCGCCAGGACCGATGCTTACACGTGAATTTTCCTTGATGCTCCTTACATCGCTGGAAACCACCCTGCTTTCATGAAGCGCTAACTGTCCGATATAGTTGTTCTTCGCGTCCATTAAAGCTATGACGTGAATATCCTTTGTGCCCGTAACTTTAAGGTCCGTGATAACATTATCAACAGCCAACTGTGCGTCCGGCCCGACTGTGACCATCGATCCTGCCGGGACGGTCTCGATCCCGCTCGACAGAACAAAATTACCGTCAAGACCGGCTTTAAGTTTCTCCAATATCTTTTCTATGTCACTTTCGGTAATATCATCCAGCATTACCACATCATCTTCTTCAAGGCCCATTATATCCTTTAACCCGTTCCGTTCCGTTTCAAGGTTAATCGCGGCATATTCAAGCTCAAGCAATACCCTGTCCCGTTGTCTTTTCAGTCTTTCCAGACTAACGCCGGGTACATCGGGTCTTGCTTCCATGGTCTTGATCCTTTCATCCAGATCTTCAAGGGACCTTTCGAGGGTTTGATATCTTTGTATCATGGACCGGATATTGATAAGTTGGCGCGCTATCCCAACCTTCAGGTCCCTTTCAGCGCGCTTGTACTCTATCCGGGCGCTCAGAATAAACTCTCTGCCGGCGTCACGCTGGAACTTTCTTGATGGACTGTATAAGGGTATGGTAAAAGATATGCCGGGTACGATGCTTCTTTTAAGGCTTTCGCCGCTAATGTCGCCGGGCTCAGGATCAAAGATGTCGCCGCTCAGCCCTGCCGGAAGGCTTACTCCTACCACGGGTCTGAATAGTTTTACGTCGTCTTCCGCCATTACGCTTGCCGTCTCGACATCTCTGGCGAATGGAAGCATCTTCCCCCTGACGGCGGCCACCTCGAACATTTCAACTATGGACGGTGTTTTAACCGAGTACCCTGCCTTTTCAAGCGCTGTTATGATATAAGGCATTTTTTCTGCCATAAAGTCCTTTTTCTGGTCATAGGAGGCGTCGTCCGGCATCCCCAGGACCGGCACCAGGTCCTGAATCCTTTTGAGGATATCTTCCACTTGTTCCTTTTTCAGGGTTTTTCTTCTTATGAAATTCCCCAGAGTCCATCTCCCGGCCTTAAACCGCTCGATAAGGCCTTCCAGATCTTTTCTCTGTCCCACGGAAAGATCTTTCTTAATATAGCTCGCCAGTTTATCTACATATTCCCTCTCTACAGGACCGTTGTTCCTTAAGTATTTCCGGAAGGTTTCGATCTCTTCCATGTAGCTTTGCAGATGTCTTTCGCTTAAGGGCATTATAAGCTCGGGCAAATATTTTCTGACCCTACCCCATACTTCACGTGAGTTTTCATGTCTTTCGCCTCTTAAATATCTTCTGTACAGGTTGATCGGGCTCCGGGTCCCGGTGTTGGGAAGATACGTCATAATTCGCGAGAATATGCCGTCCGGTTCTTGAGCCCTCTCCCGCCTGAGATGCCTTCGGTAACGCTTCATCAAATCTATCATTTTTTTCAGAGCGTCGGCATCATAACTATCCAATTCCATCTTTACGGTACCTTGCGCGCGCATAAGATCCAGAACCGCTCCCGCGGAAAGTTCCGCCATGGCTTCTCTTTCCAGCTCGGCTTCCCTGGTCTCGTCAAGCCCTCTCAAAAGCGCCATCATATCCTCGAGCCCCGTTTCATATCTTATTTCAAGATCCTTTAACTGGGACAATGCCCTGTCCGCTATTGCGGACTGTTCCCGATGTCCTTCCGAAAAGGTTTTCGCGGAGTTTCGGGCTCTGCGCGCCGATGTGGCCAGAGTTCTTTCCAAAAGTCTGTATTCATCTATGGCTTTCAGGTAAGCCAAAAGGGCCATTTTGCTTTCTTTTGCCCTTGCCGGGTCCCCGAACACAGAGCTCGATCTTAAGCCTATAAAACTGGGAGATCTGAGACCTTCGTATAAAGTCCTGCGCAGGATATCTTCCTGCCAGAGAGCTTCTACGCTCACGCCAAGATATTTAAAGATCCCCGACGGTACCAGGGCCTGATAGAGATCGATCTCTTCCGATCTTTCGGCAAGAAGCATAGAGAGATACAGCTCCATATCCACGCCCGCTGATCCAAGTATCCGAGCCAGATCTTCTTGTGAGATTTCACTCTCATTCAACGCGAACTGTTCTTGCCCCGACCAGCCCATGATAAATTTAAGTTCAGTCTTAAGGTCAAGGATATCCTTATTTCGCGACGCGAGATCGCTCTTTATGCCGGCGATCCTCATCTCGAGCGTAGCCGCCTCCTCGGCCGTCAAGCTTGAGGTGATCGACCTTTCCCTCAACGCTTCCAGCGAATTCAGGTAACGCTCAAGTATTTCCAAATCCCTCACGGCCCTGACAATGCCCGCATATAGCCTGACGACGCTGCTGACGGTATCTATTTTCACCATTTCCATGGAAACCTGGCTCTGCTTTTCGGCTGAGATCTTTGACGCGATATCCCGGCTTATGTCAGGATCGAGCAAGACTATCCCTAAAGACGATCTTAACCTGAGTTCGGGTTCTCTCAGCCTTTTCAGCCTGTTGAGATCGTCTTCAAGCTGTTCTTCGGTGGCTACGGCCCTTCCCCGGGCTTCTTGTAATCTTTGTATCCCTTCGGCTATTTCGGCTTCTTCCTGGGCTATCCTGTCAAGGGATGCCTGGATCCGCTCGATATCCCTTTCTATCTCCGCCTCTTCCTGGGCTGTTCTGTCGTCGTCGCCTTTGTTTAAGGCATTTTCAAGTTGACGGAGATCATTCTCAAGAGCTTCTCTTCTTTCATGCAGTTTCGCCTGGGCGGTTTGCAGCTGCTGTAAGTCGTTATCGAGGGACGATTCTCTTCTTTCGACCCGGCGCTGGTCATCACTCAACCGCAGAGCGTCTTCCTGTGCCTGTCTTATGGCCGATCCCAGTGACCGGCTTCCTTCTCCGCTGTCGGCGGCGCCGTATCTGAGCATCAAGTCCCAGAAAAGCGTTCCCGAACCGGCAAGCCTTCGTCTTAATCGGGCTACACGGACCCTTTCTTCCGCCTGTTTTATCTGATATCCATCGCGCAGAACTTCCTCCAGCATTTCGGACAAGCCGTACTCGATGACTTGTTCCTGACGCGCGGACGGCTCCGGGTCTGATGGCAAAGGCTCTAATATGCTTTGTCTTTCTCTTTTTTTCTCTTGTATGACATCTGTGCCGGTATCGTGCTCTTCCGGCCGGTTAAAATCCTCGAGATAATGTGACACAGCGCTTAATACGGACCCGTCCGCTTTTGTAACTTCGGGGTCCGCTTTTATAATTCCGTGCCCGCGCGTAACACTGAAAGTCGTGACACCGTCCTGCGGATGATGAGCGCTTTTAGCCCCAGCTACCGCGCGCCCATCGTTGTCGTATAAAACTACGGTTTCTCCTTTCCTGTCCAGCCCTTCGGGTATTATGACCATAGCGCCCCGCAGCAGCGCCAGATCCGTTTTTGAGATATCATCGCCTGACCAGACTATTCTTATTTCCCTGCCGCTTTCAAGATATATGTCCTTTCCGGCGGCGAATTCGCCTATGTTCCGGATCTTGCCGCTTGAGTCCGCTAAGCTGAACTCCGAGAGGTTGACAGTATGGTCGGAGATATTCCTTACGTGGATGAAATCCGCCGGGTCCTGTTTGCTTTTGTCTTTTTCACCTGTCTGGCGAGGCAGCCCCGCGGGGGCTTCATGCTCGATATGAGTCGCTATAACGGTTATTGCCAGGGGAGAGTCCGGGAATATCAGCTGCTCGTTCGCGGACAAGGAAGATACAGACATCTCTTCCGGGACGGCATGTTCTTCTTCTACTTTGGGTTTAACGTCTTCTTCTTCCCTTATCGCGTCTTCCCCGGCAGCGGGACCAGAGGTCTCTTCCGTCGCCGTATCCACATCATGGCTTACTTCTACAGGATCATCGTTTTTTTGTGGGGCGGACGATCCAAGATCCGCGGCTGCGGCCGGCCGGTATTTTGCGGGCTCTTTCTCGGAAATGTGGATCCGAGGTCTATCTTCCTCGAATTTTTGGGTCTCTTCCCGTCGGGAAGTCTCATGCACAGTGCTGACAAACGCCCTGATGATAACAGCCATCCAAACCGCTATCAATATCCTGGCAATGGGTATTCTGCCCAATCTATGTCCGGTCACCTTGTCTAAAAGAGTACGCTTGTCCTGTGCTGTCCGAGGCGTTATTTCGCTTTCTACGGTAAAGCGCGCGGCGAGGTCATCCGGGTAGATCTTTTTATACCGGTCGGAGGCGTGCATCTTTTCGGCATTTTCTGTCCCGATGCGAGATTCTATTCTCCCGGTCCCGTTATGGTAGATGCTGTCCGTGACAGTTCCTGTTACGTTCCCATTGCTCTTATCCCAGTATTGCCATTGGTCTTCTCCCGTGCCGAATTCTATCTCTTCTCCCAGGGGAAATCTTTCTATCGTTGAGAATTTTATAAACGTCCTGCCGTCAGAGATTATCCTGAACTCAAGAATTCCG